>NZ_BOVJ01000115.1 GCF_018403665.1 Paenibacillus cisolokensis | reverse complement strand
GCCCATGCTGGGCGTACCACGAGAAAAAGGCTGCGAATCGCAGCCTTACTTACCGGCATCCGAAGACCAGGCATCCGATTCGATTACAAGGTGAGGCCATGGTACCACGCGGTTCGGCGAATGTCAACCTTATTATTCAAATTTTCAGAAAAGACGTGAAAATCCTTTCCCTTCCGTCAATCCTTGACCGAGCCTTGCATCAACCCGGCGATAAATTGCCGGCTGAACAGGCTGAACACGACAATCAGCGGAACCGTCGCCATTAACGTAGCGGCCATAACCATGGAATAGTCCGTGCTGTATACGCCGTTCATCGAGGCGATGAGCATCTGGATCGTAAATTTTTCTTGCACCGAGATGACGACGAGCGGCCACAAATAATCGTTCCAGGACCCGAGAAACGTAATGATTCCGAGCGTCGCCAGCGCCGGACGCAAAATCGGCAGCGCCACCCGCCAGTACAGATCGAACGAGTTGCAGCCGTCGATCCGGCCGGCGTTGATCAATTCGTCGTGAATGACCGACTGGGAATATTGGCGCATCCAGAAGATGCCGAACGCATTCGCCGCTCCCGGAATGATAAGCGCCTTCAGCTCGTTGATCCAGCCGAGCTTCTGCATAATGATGAATTGGGGAATGAGGCCGAGCTGCTGCGGAATCATCATCGTCAGAAGCAGGAACAGGAACAGGAAGCCTTTCGCCGGAAATTCGAATTTGGCGAACGCAAAGCCCGCCAGCGAGCAGAAAAACAGAACGATCAGCGTATGGACGCCCGCCACGACAACGCTGTTGCCGAACGATTGGAAGAACCCGACATGATCCAGCACTTTGTTGATATTGACCAGCAGCTGGTCGCCCGGCAGCAGCCGGGGAGGAAACCGGAATATATCCGAGGTCGTCGCGGTAGCCATGACGAGCAGCCAATAAAACGGAAAGAGCGAGAGGACGGCGCCGGCCAACATACCGGCGTAAATGCCGATCGTACCGAGCCTTTCCGCCAGTCTTCCCCTGAATATGCCGCCCGTCCCGGGCACGCCCGCATTCGGCTGAAGCGGCACGCCTTCATGGTTCGCCGTTCCCATCAATGCGTCTCCCCTTTCGAAATAAATTTCCAGTTCAGAAAAGAGAAGACGCCGATGATCAGGAAGAGCATCCATGCGATGGCCGAAGCGTAGCCGAACAGCTGATTGCCGAACGCCTGGCTGTACAGGTAAAGCACGAGCGTCAGTCCGCCTTTGGTCGCTCCTCCCGTATTGCCGACGAGAATCATCGGCTCGGTGAACAGCTGCATGCCGCCGATCGTCGAGAGGATGACGGTGAACAGAATGATCGGACGGAGCAGCGGCAGCGTAATGCGGAAAAACTGCTGCGTTCGGCTCGCGCCGTCGATCGTCGCCGCCTCGTACAGATCGCCCGGCACCGCCTGCAAGCCTGCCAGATAGATGATCGCGTTATAGCCGGTCCAGCGCCAAATGACCATCAGGGAAATGGCGACCTTGACCCAGAACGTATCGTTGATCCAGTCGATCCGTTCAAGCCCGAGCGCCTGAAACAGGCTGTTGATCAGGCCGAACTGCGTGCCGAAGAACGATCCGAATATAATCGCCACCGCCACGATCGAAGTAATGTTCGGCAGAAAAAAGACCGCCCGGAAAAAATCTTTGAACTTCATAAAGGCCGCGTTCAGCAGAAAGGCGATCACAAGCGCCAGAAACAGCTGCGGCAGCGTCGATAAAACCAGATGACGAACGTGTTGCCGACCGACTTCCAGAAATCCGGATCGTTTGCAAGCAAATTCCGGAAGTTGCGCAGGCCGACGTACTTCATCTCCCCGAGCCCGTCCCATGCGTGAAACGACAAGTAAATCGAGAACAGGATCGGGAACAGCCCGAACACGAGAAACAAAAGGTAAAAAGGCGAAATCATCGCATAAGGAGCGGCGTATTTTCTCCATCCCTTCAAGCTGCCATCCCTCCTTCGGCAATTCGGATCGGACAGGCGTCAGCGGCGGCGGACAAGAGACGGGAACCCGCATATCGGCTCCCAGCCTTGCCCGCCCGCTTTCGCCGGCTTCGTTGATTACTTGTTCTGGAGCTTCGTCTTCGCCTTCTCCACAAGCGCCCAAAATTCCGTTTCCGGGTCCTTCGACTTGTCGACCGTAACCGCCTGCATGCCGTCGCTGATAATGTCTTCCACCGTTTGGTAATTGGGGCCTTTGCGCTGCACCTTGACGTCCTTGGCGACCTCGGCGAACAGCACGCCGAGCTTCTGTCCGCCCCAGAACTCAAAGCCCTGGTTCGTAAACAGCTCGTCCCCGTAAACCGAAGGCGTCGACGGGAAGTTGCCCGTCAGCTTCGCGACCTCCAGCTGCTGCTCCGGAGCAAGCAGCCAGGAAATCGCCTTGTACGCTTCCTTCGCATGCTTCGTTTCCTTCGGAATGAGCAGGAACGAACCGCCCATGTTGCCCGTTCCTTCGGGAATTTTCGCCGCACGCCACTTGCCCTTCGTGTCCGGCGCGCGCGTCTCGACATGTCCGCGTCCCCAGGCGGCCGAAATGTAGGTGGCAATCTTGCCGGAGTTCAGCGCGGCCGAATATTCCGGGAGCGCGTTCTTCTGATCGTAGGCGCCGGCAATTCCCATTTCCCGCGCTTTGATGTAGTACGACAGCGCTTTCTTGATTTGCGGATTTTCCTCGATAATTAACCGGTCTTCCTCGTCAAAGTAGAGCTGGTCGCCCTGATCGCGAATCGCGCCGTACAGCTCGTAAGGGTTGGAGAGAATATCGGCGCCGGTCTTTTCTTTCAGCACTTTGCCCGCTTCGAGAAATTGATCCCAGTTTTGAATTTGCGCCGCCACCTCTTCCGGCTCGGACGGCAAGCCCGCTTGCTCGAACAGGTCTGCCCGGTAATAGAGCACCATGGGACCGATATCCGTCGGCAAAGCGAGCTGCTTGTCCCCGACCATGGACTGCTTCCATTTCCATTCCAGATAGTCGCCCGCCAGCTCCTGCGCCCCGAATTCATTCAGATCGTAGAACTTGTCCGGATATTTCAGAAACTGGTCCAACTGCGAAATATCGACCATCGCGATATCGGGAGCGCCCGAACCGGCCGACATGGCGGTCAGCAGCTTCTTGTGCGCATCCTCCCATTTGTAAATTTGCGGTACGACCTCGATGCCGGGATTTAGCCTGTTGAACTCCGGAATAATTTTTCGAAGGCCGCCCCTTGCCAAAACCACATCTGAAGCTTCACTTTCTCGCCGCTCTTCTCCGGCTCGGCGCCGGCCGAATCCGCCGGATCGCCTCCGCTTCCGCACGCCGACAGCAGCAACGCCATAACCAGTATCGCCAGCATCCAAGGTTTGCGCCTTCCCGATCGTTTCATCCGCAACACTCCCCTCTTATGATCGACAGGCTTGCGAAGTAAGCCTTGACAAAAAGTATAGGTTTCGGGCATCCGGGGCGACAGATGACGAATCTTCGATTTCTTGAACTATTGTTAGGTAATTGTACTGGTCAGGTATTTGGCGTACCGAGGCGGTAATCGTTCGGCGACAAGCCTACGACCGTTTTGAACAGACGGCTGAAGTAAGCCGGATCGCGGTAGCCGGTCAGCGCGCACACTTCATAGATTTTCAGATTCGTTTCGCGCAGCAGCCGCTTCGCTTCGGTCAGACGGTAATGGGTAAGATACTGCGTATAGGTCATGCCCGTCTCCTGATGAAACAGGTTGCTCAAATAATTGGCGTTCACCTGCCGGGCTTCGGCGAAATCGGCGAGCAAGGCGCTTCCGGCATACTCGCTGCGCACGTAATCGAGCAAACTGCGGACGATAGGCGACAAACGGGCTTCGGAGCCGCGGCGGGACACCTCGGTGAAACCGAGCTTCACCATGCTGCGGATATACATCAGGCTGAGATCTGCGAGCTCCCGGGTCGACCCGCCGCAGCCGGTCCGGATCGGCAATCGCAGCTTGTCCTCCATCCAGGCGGATGTTTCCGCCGTCTGGCGGTCCCAGGCTTCCCGGTCGAACGAGACGGCGAACAGCACGATCGACACCAGCCGCTCTTCCATGCAAACGACGGGCACGCCCAGCCTGCAGAACGCGTCGTATGCGCCGTTCCGGATGAAGGAGCGGACCGACGTTTCGCCGAACGACCGCAAATCTTTTGTGGAAAAGGAGATCAGCGCGATGCGCTCGAAGGGCGGAATGAGCCCCTCGTCAAACTGCGGCAGCGGAACGCCGTGCAGCAGATCGTGTACCCGCTTCTCCAGCAGCGCCTTGCTGCGGATCGTATTGACCTGATAGGAGTGGCGTCGGAGCCGGTATTTGCGGCTGGCCGCTTCGAACACTTCCGCGAGCTTATGTCTGGAAAGCGGCTTGAGCAGGTAGCCCGATACCTGGTGCTCGACCGCCCGCTGGGCGTATTCGAATTCGGCATATCCGGTCAACACGTATACTTCCGTGTCCGGATAGCGGCCGCGAATCGTGGCGGCCAGCGCCAGCCCGTCCATTCCCGGCATCCGGATGTCCGTAATAACAAGATGCACCTCATGCCGCTTCAGCAGCTCCAGCGCCTGCTTCCCGTCAGCCGCCTCCAGCACCCGGTCCGCGCCTTCCATCTGCGACAGCATGCGCCGCACAGGCGCCCGCACGTTCGGCTCGTCGTCGACGACAAGTACAGTAAACATGGCATTCCTCCTTCAATGACCGGCGATCTGTTTCTCCGCTTCCGCCCACAGCCGTTCCGGATCGGCGTTTTCGCTTTCCAGACGGCGCAGCGCCTCCCGGACCGCGGCTTCCCCTTCGATCGTACGGACGCGCTGTTCCGTTCGAATCGCCGGGCCCCGGTAATGCAGCACGGCGGATGTGTAGATTTGCCCTGTCGGGGCATTGTTGAAAAACGGGTCCTGCAGCCCGCTCAGTTCCGGGGAACCGTACAATCGGGGGGTAGAGGGAAAGTTTCCGCTCTGCAGAAACCCGTCGAGCTGCCGATCCGGCGACGTCAACCAATCCGCCAGCGCATAAGCCTCCTCCGGATACCGGCTCGTCGCCGGCACGGCCAGAAACGTACCGTCCATAATCGACGGCCCCTCCGGCGTTCGGATCATGTCCCACTTGCCGAACGTTGCCGGCGCATTCGTCTTCATCGCCCCGTGAAGCCATGACGGTCCGATGACGGCCGCATAGCGGCCTTCAACCGCGCCGCGTGCCCAATCCGGCGTCCGCGACGGCAATCCGGCGCTCAGACCGAGGCTGTGGAATCTGACGGCACGATCCCACGCTTTCCGGATGAGCGCCAGCCGGCCGTCCTTTTCCGTTTCCCCGGAGCCGGACCGGCTCGCAGGCTGCGTGCTGTATTCGTGCAACGATGCCGTGTACACGCTCGTCACGTTATCGACCAACGCCACGTCGAGCTCCCGGCGAAGCTTCAAACCCCATTGCTCCAACGTTTCCCAATCGCTCAGCGCTTCCGCCGCCTCCTCGCGGCCGGACGGCAGGCCGGCTTCGGCAAACAGATCGTGGCGATACGCGATCGCCACCGGGCCGATATCCGCCGGCAAACCGAACAGAAACCGTCCTTCGTCCAGTTCCGCCTGCTCCCGCTTCCAATCCAGATACCGGTTCCGGTCGGCGCCGAAATCGTACAGATTGTGAAAATATCCGCGAAACGCCTCAGCCTCGCCGATCTGGTCCGCATCGAGCAGGACGAGGTCCGGCGCCCCCGAACGGCTGGCAAACGAGGACAACAGCTTGGGCACGACGTCCTCATACCGGACGTACACCGTTTCGACATCGATATCGGGCCTAAGCTGCGAATAATCTTCAATCAGCTTTTCCATTCCGTTTCCTTGCCACAGCCAGATCGAAAGCGTCTTCTGCTCCGGCCGCGACTTGAGTTCGGGCAGCGAAGCCTGCGGCATACAGGAGTTGAGAAGCGCCGTCAGCGTCATCAGCGTCATCCACATCGTCAGCGCCATCGGCGACGGCAGTCTGGCGGCAGCCTTCCTAGCGATCATCGGCATCCCCCCCTTCCGCTTCCCCCGCTTGGCCAGCGCGCGCTCCGGCTTCGGCTTCGCCGCCGTACGCTTCCTTTCCGGCGCCGGCGGCCCGCCCGCCATGCATAAGCTTGTCCTGGCCGGTTTCCTTGTCTTCGTTCAGCGGCAGCGTCAACGTTACGCCGAATCCGCCAAGCGGGCTGGCGAACAGCCGCAAACCGTACGGCGGTCCGAAAAAGAGCGGGTCTGGTGATGCAGGTTCGACAGCCCGATGCCGCCGGCGTTGGCGTCTTCCCTTCTTTCCAGAGCGATGCTCGCTTCCAGCGCTCTCAGCCGGCCGGCCTCCATGCCCGCCCCGTTGTCCTCGACCGTGCAGTGCATCGTTCCGTCCATGCGCCTGATCCGGACGCGGATCAGCCAATCGCCTTCCGGCTTCCGCTCGAGCCCGTGGCGGAACGCATTCTCGACGAGCGGCTGCAGCATGAGGCGGAACACCCGCTGGCGGCCCAGTCCTTCCTCCGTCTCCAGCTCGAAGCGGAAACGGTCGCCGTAACGGGCGCGCTGCAAAAACAGATACCGCTCCAGCTGGTCGAGATCGTCGCGCAGCGTCACAAGCTCGGACGACGGATGAACGCTGTAGCGCAGCAGCTCGCCGAGCGCAATCGTCATGTCCTGCGCTTCGCGGGGTCTGCCGTCCTCGATCGTCCAATAAATCAAATTGAGCGAATTGTACAAAAAGTGCGGGCGAAACTGGGCCTTCAGCGCAACCAGCTGCGCCCGCTGTACGCTGATCTGCTGTTCCGACAGCCGGTCGATCAGCTCCTTCAGCTGGTCGAGCATCCGGTTGTAGTTGGCGTACAGCAGCGAAATTTCCATGCTGGCGAACCGCATGCCGAGCGGCCGCACCCCCTCTCTGCCGAGCCGGTTCATGCCAAGCGCCAGCTGCCGGATCGGCTTCGTCAGCGTCCAGGCGAAATAGCCGACGAGAATGAGCGCCAGCGCCGCGCCCGAAGCGATCGTCAGCAGCGCGGCGCCCCACATACGCGTCGTATCGCTATACACGGCCTCACGGTCGAAGTAGGCGATCGTCGTCCAGCCGGAATACGCCGACTTCGCATAGGTAACGTAGACGCGCCGCCCCTCCTCCCGCGTCGTCCAGTCGAAGAAGAGCGGCCCGCTGCCTGCGAATTTGGCGAACAGCCCGATATCGGCGGCCGTCCCGATCTCATCCGGGACGGTCGAATAAACGATGTTGCCAAGCGGGTCCATCACCTGCACTTTCCGTTCGATCGGCGGCGGCGTTTCGGCAATGACCCGGTTGATCCTGTCCACGGGCACGACGACGAACAGATCCCCGACAATATGCAGGTCGTCCGCATTTTGATTTTTCTCGCCCCGATAATGGCCGGAATTTCCCCGTCCCGCCATGCCGGCCCGTATACCCACAGCATATGGCCGTCCATCGTCGCCATTTTGGCGTACCACGAAATGGCGGCGACTTCGTCATAATTGCGCCAGAACAGCTGCAGCGCGTCGGTCGACGCATAGGCGCGGCCGGCCGTGTCGAACAGATGAATGAGCATGTCGCCGGCAATATGGCGCGTTCTTTCCCCGAGATAACGGTTCAAGCCGACAGCGTCCGGCTCCTCACGGCCGTATCCCGCTTCGGCGAGCGTCCGCTGCACCCGGCTGTCGAATACGACGAGATGGGTGAATTGGTCGTACTGGCGCAACAGCACATCGATCTTGTCGGAAAGCTGCTCGACCGACTCCTGGGTATTGTCGGCCATCCGGTTCAGCATCGTCTGCGAATTGAAACGGTAATTGAAAAAATCGTCAACGCGATCACAAGCACCGCAATCAGAAACATTCCCGCCCATAGTTGCGCCAGAATCGGCAGCGGACGGCGAATGGCACGCATCATATCCCTCCTCGTTCGCCTTCGCCGCCGCTACAGCCACTTGGCCAGAAAAGCCATCGCCTCCGCCCTCATCTCCGCCGTCTCGTAATGGCCGGTCGGATAGCGGAGCAGTTTCCAGGCTTCCGGCGCGCCAAGCTGCCGGTATGTCCGGTCAAGCTCCGCCTCGATCCGGTCGAGCCCGGCCGCCGGCGTCAAGGGATCGTAAATCCCCGCCAGGCTGAGATGGGGACGCGGCGCGATAAGCGCATTGATCGATGCCGTCGTGAACGACTTCAGAAGGCCCGGGACGTAATAATAGATGCCGTGGCGGTCCAGTCCGCGCGTTTCGAGCAGAGCCTGAAAGTCGGTCAGGCAGCACAGGTCCACGCATACGCGAATCCGCGGTTCCAGCGCGGCGGTCCACCACGCCATCGTGCTTCCCATCGACATGCCGATCGTGCCGATTCGGGCAGCATCTACATCCGCCCGTCCGGTCACGTATTCGACCGCCCGGAGACTGTCGTACACCATCATCCCCCACATCACTTGTCCGCGCCAAAGCATCTCTTTAAAAATTTCACTTTCGCTTCTGCCGCTTCGTTCTCCGAACCCCCAGGCGTCAATCGCCAGCGCCGCATATCCTTGTCTCGCAAGCGCTTCCGCATATGGCGGATGCTGCAAGTAAACGTTTCCATTTATCAGCTCGTCTTTCCCCAACCGATAATTTCCCCCGTGGGAGTGATGGAAAAGAACGACCGGATACGGGCCTTCCGCATGCTTCGGCTTGACGAAATAAGCCGGCACCGGTTCAATGCCGTTCAGTCCGAGCGTCAGCTTCTCCAGCACGTACGTTTCCCTGTCCTCGATGGCGACGAGCTTGCTCGTCAAGGCCGATTTCGGCGGCAGATCGCCGAGCATGGCATACAATTTTTCCCGCTGCTCCTGACTCATTCGATGAATCCCTCCTCAAAAGGTTACAGCTTTGCAAGCTGTGTATTCATTTGTGGCATGAAACGGAAAACGTGTCAAGACGGCCGGGCCGGCCATATGCTGAGCATGGCTGAGCATGCCGAACGAACGATGCGCGAACCGGGACGGAAAGCCGAAGCATAGAAAAACAGGAGTCCCTGTCCAGAACTCCTGCTCTTATTTTCCTTTATTATTGCACGGCAACGGATGACCGAATTTCCGCCGTACGGCGGAGCTCACGCGTATCGGGTTATCGCGTTCAGCTCATCCAGCTTGCGCTTCAAAATCGGCGACTTCTTCCTCGGGCTGGTCGGCCAGCCGGAATGGCTTACGGCGACCAGCGAGCGCACCTCCCCGCCTTCGGAAGCGTCAGCGCAAAGCGCGTCCCCCGCCGCCGCCGTCCAGCGCGAGGCTGCCGCCATGCTTCTCCGCGATATGCTTGGCGATCGTCAGGCCAAGGCCCGAGCCGCCGTCTCTCTGGCGCGCGGCGTCTCCGCGGGCGAACGCCTCGAAGACGCGGTCGCGCAGCTCCGCGGCAATGCCGACGCCGTTGTCGGCGACCTCGAGGCGCGCTTCTTCCGGCCCGTCGACGAGCGTCAGCCGCACATGCGTCCCCGGCGGGTTGTATTTCAGCGCGTTCGCGAGCAGATTGGAGACGGCGCGGTACAGCAGCTTCGCGTTAAACGGCACGACCACCTCCCGTGCAGGAATGTCGCATTCGAACACAAACCGCTTCTCCTCGAACAGATCGTAATAGTCGACGGCCATCTCGCGCGCGAACTCCGCAAGATCGCCATCCTCCTTGGCGACCGGATAGTCCGGGCTCTCCAGCTTCGCCAGCTCGAACACGTCGTCGATCAGCTCGGCGACCAGCTTCGTTTTGCCGTGGATGAGGCCGAGCGTCCGCTGTCGTGCGGTCTCGTCCTTGATTACGCCGTGCTGCAGCGCTTCGACGTAGCCTTGGATCGTCGTGATCGGCGTCTTCAGATCGTGCGAAATATGGACGAGCATCCGCTGCTTGCTCTCCGACAGCAGCCGATTGTCCGCTTCGGCCTGCTCCAGCTTTTCCGCCATCTTGTTAAAGCTCACCTGGAGCTGCGCCAGCTCGTAGTTCGCCTCGACGCGAAGCCGCTCATGGTACCGTCCGTCCGACACGCTGCGTATGCCTGCGGCAATCGCGCTTAACGGGTTCGTCAGCCTGACCGCGGTCAAGCGGCTGTATACGTACACGTTGATCCCGAACAGCACGGCAAACAGCGCCCCCGTCTCGGCCAGAGCGCCCCAGAAAATCGCCTGACTGCCCTCCGTCCTCTCGTAGACCGCGACGTTCGCCTTTACTTGTTGTTTCGGCAGTCTGACCAGGACGTAACGCCGCTCTCCGGCATTCGTGACGAACGGGGCGATGGACGTGTAATACGGATTTTCGGCCGTATCGTAAAATAACGCGTTCAGTTCCCGTTCCGTATAAGACGCTGCCGTCCCGTCCTGCTTCTCTCCCCTGATTTCCACGATCCGCAGCCGTTCGTCGAGAATTTCCGCCCAGCCGCCCACCGCTTCAATCGCATCCGTCGGGATGTCGGCCGGATCCGAACGGACGATCGCATGCGCTTGCATCAAGGACATATCCCCGGCGGGCATCCGCCCGTTTGTCCTTTCCACGAAAAAAAGCAACAGCACAATCAAGCTCAGCCCGAGCGACAGCGAAAAAAACACGTAGTTGCGGAGCAGCATCCCGGACAGCTTCTTCGGTTTACGGCGCATTCAGCTCATCCTTTTGGCGAATCGGTATCCGAGCCCGCGAACCGTCCTGACGTAAAACGGCTCCCGCGGCGAATCCTCGATCTTGTCCCGCAGCCGGCTGATCTGCACCATAACCGTATTGTCGTCCGCGATATACGGATCGGACCACACCTGCTCGAAAATTTGCTTTTTCGTATAGATGCGTCCCGGCTTGCTCATAAACAGCTTCAGCAGCTTATATTCGATCGCGCTCAGCGCGATCGGCTCGCCCCGCTTGTACAGCATGCAGGCCTCATGATCCAGTGTCAGCTCGCCGAGCCTTGTTTCGGCGATGTCCGCGTCCGCCCCCGTCCCCGCCGCCCCGGCATCGTTAAATTCGTACGTTCTTCGCAGATGCGCCTGAATGCGAGCCACGACCTCCAGCGGACTGAACGGCTTGGCAATAAAATCGTCCGCTCCGAGGCCAAGCCCGGCGATTTTGTCCGCCTCCTGATTTTTGGCCGACAAGACGATCACCGGCAGCTTGGAATGCTTGCGTATCCATTGCAGCAGTTGGAAGCCGTCCACATAAGGCATCATGACATCGATTACCGCCAGGTCGATCGAAGCGCGCGCGAACAGTTCCATCGCGGCTTGCCCGTCATGGGCTTCGAGGACGCGATAATCCGGCTCCAGAAATAGCTTCAGCATCTCCACGATGTCCTGCTCGTCGTCGACCAGCAATATCGTTTTGCTCATCGTTCCGTCACCTCGCTACTCCAGTATTGTTCGCTCCGCCGAGCCTATCTCCTGCCGTGTAAGGTTATTGTAAGAAAAGTGAAAGAAGGCGGAAAGGCGAGGCCTCTATACTGGGCGTTGTTGCAACATTTCATCAGGAAAGAGGTCGTGTTATGGCAGAAACAGAGTTATTAAGCAACAAATCGGTCCGAACATGGCGGAAGCGTCTAGTCGCAGCGATCCGGCGGCCGCCTTCGCTGACTCCGGGCTGGAAAGGGGCATCGATCGCGCTTGCCGGCGTGGCTTGCATCATGTTTTTCGTGCAAGGCTACCATCTGATCGGGACGCGCGGGCCGGCGGATTATTTGATCGGAACCATAGTGTTTCTGCTCGCCGTTGCGTTGATAGCCGGCGCCATTGCGGGGGTGCTGCACTTTGCCAAGCGGATGCCTTCGAGGTATATGTGGCTGGCGCTTGCCTCCTTCATCCTGCTGTTTATCAGCTTCATCGGTCCGATGAACGTCATGTTTATCGTAACCTTGTCGGTTCTGATCGGCAGTTCCTTATCGGGAGCGCTGGCGTACCGCTGGATACGGGGATCGTATCGCGGAGCGAAGACGATCTCGAAGGCGGCGGCCGGGATCGCGACAGCGGCGGCCATCGGCTTTACGGCGTGCGCGGGAGTATGGCTGCTGGATAACGGCAGGGCGGAATTGGCGAAGCCTTACCGGCTGTCGGCGATGAAGTCGGCCGACCGTTATCCGGCGACGCTGGCGAATCCGGCGGAACCGGGGCCGTATCCGGTCAAAACATTAACTTACGGCAGCGCAAACAGTTACCGCAAAATATTTAACGCGGATGATTCGCTCGTCACGAAGCAGGTGGACGGCTCGGCTTTTGTGTCGAACTGGTCCTCCCTTCGCACCAAAACGTTCGGTTTCGGGCCGGAGGCCATGCCGTTAAACGGGCTTGTCTGGTATCCCGACGGAGACGGGCCGTTTCCGCTTGTGATGATCGTACACGGCAACCATCTCGCCACCGATTATTCGGACCCGGGCTACGCCTATTTGGGCGAGCTGCTGGCGAGCCGCGGTTATATCGTCGTGTCGATCGACGAAAATTTCCTCAACACGTCGCCTTACGACGACTTGTTTATGGTGAACGTGCTGGAGAAGGAAAATCCGGCGCGGGGCTGGCTCATGCTGGAGCATCTGAACGTATGGAAGGAATGGAACGGCACAAAGGGCAATCCGTTCTACGGCAAAGCGGACATGAGTCGTATCGCGCTGATCGGCCACTCCCGCGGCGGCGAGGCGATTACGGTGGCGGCGACGTACAACAGGCTGCCGTCCCCGCCGGAGAACGGCAACATCAGGTTCAATTACAACTTCGGCATCCGTTCCGTCATCTCGCTGGCAGGTACGGACGGTCAATATGAGCCGGCGGGCCGGCCGACGGAGCTCACCGACCTGAATTACCTCGCCCTTCAAGGCGCCCACGATATGGACGTCAGCTCCTTTGCCGGAGCGAACCAGTATAGCCGGATCGGCTTCACGCCCGGCAGCGATTATTTCAAAGCGTCGGTCTATATTTACGGAGCGAACCACGGACAATTCAATAACGCATGGGGCCGGAGCGACGCCCCGGGACTCGGCAACCTGCTGTACAACAGAGCCCAGCTGATCCCGCAGGAAGAGCAGCTGCAAGCGACGAAAGTGCTCGTCTCGTCCTTCCTCGATGCGACCTTATACGGAAAAAAAGAATACCGCGCCGTCTTCCAGGATCTCGGCCACGCGCGGGAATGGTTGCCGGACACGATGTATATCGGCGACTATTCGGACTCTCGGACGAAGCTCATCGGCGCCTTCAACGAGGATATCGATCTCGGCACAACAACGCTGCCCGGAGGAAAACTGGTCGGAGAACGGCTAACGGAATGGAAGGAGGAAAAGGTCGAAATGAAATTCGGCCCCGGCCTCTTCAGCGCCGTTCGCCTCGGCTGGGACCGCGGGACGGCCGGCGGCACTCCCGCCTATACGGTTGTTCTGCCGGCTGACGGGATAGACATCCCGCCGAACGGCACGATCGTCTTCTCCATGGCCGACCGTGACGATACGAAAAAGACGGGCTCGCAGGAAGAGCTTGTCGATCTGACCGTGCAGGTCGCGGATAGAAGCGGCAACACGGCGTCTGTGCCGCTAAGCAGCGCCGGCGGCTTGCTGCCGATGCTTGAAGGCGGCATCGTGAAGCGGCCGTTCACGTCGCTGATGCCCACCAAGGAGCCGGTATTCCAAAGCTTCGCGTTCCGGCTGGCCGATTTCCAAAGCGCGAATCCGGCGTTCCAGCCCGAGCGGCTCAGCCGAATCAGCTTCATATTCGATAAAACCGCCAAAGGCTCGATCTATTTGCGCGATATCGGCATCCGCGACGATGCCGACGCCAGCGGCCCGTGAACGGGCGCATGAAAGAGCCCATGGACGGGCCTGAACAGACCCATGAACAGGAGCAAGAACAGGCCTATGAACGGGCGTCTGGCGGCACATATGAATCCATTCAAGAGAGGAGAAATGGGCGATGACCCTAACGGCAATGTTGAGAAAAAGCTTGCTATCGGCGCTCGCGACGATTACGGTCGCCGGCGCGGCCTTGCCGGTGGCTTCAGTTTCGGCTTCGGCTTCGGCAGCTCCGGCAGCTTCGGCAGCTTCGGCAGCTTCGGCGGCAGCGCCGCAGGACAGGACGGCGCCCGGACATAGCGCCGCTGCGCTGAATGCCGAGGACGTTGAGGCGTTTGCGGATGCGTTTTTCAGGCGTCCGGATATTCAGGCGATGGAGGTGCCCGGCGCGGTATTCGTCGTCGTCAAAGACGGCAAAGTGCTGCTGCAGAAAGGGTACGGAACTACTGAAGTGAAAACCGGCAAGCCGGTCGACCCGGAAAAAACGGTGTTTCGCATCGCTTCCGTTTCCAAGGTGTTTGCCGCTACGGCGGTCATGCAGCTTGCGGAGCAGGGCAAAATCGATTTGCGGCAAGACGTGCAGCAATATATGGGCGGCGTCAAATTGAGGAACGATACCGGCTCGCCGCTAACGATGGAGCATCTGCTCACCCATACGACCGGGTTCGACGTCGTGGACCCGCCTCCGGGCGACATCGTCACGGCCGATCTGTCCGCCGTTACGCCGCTTAAGGATTATGTGATCAAGACGATGTCTGCCGTCGTACGCCAACCCGGCGAAGCTTACAAATACGATAATTTCGCTTCCATGCTGCAGGGCTACATCGTCGAGCAGGTATCGGGCATGCCTTTTCATCAATATGTGCGCGACCATATCTTTAAGCCGCTGGGCATGGAAAACAGCCAATTCGTGATGACGCCGGACATGAAGGCGAATCTCGCAGTCGGCCATACCGCGACGGGCGAGAAGCTGCCGCCGTACAACACGGTGCCGACCGATATGCCGCAGGGCAGCATGATGACGACGGGAAGCGATATGGCGAAGTTCATGCTTGCGCAGCTCAATGAAGGCAAACTCGGCGAAGCCCGGATTCTCCGCGGATCAACCGTCCAAGACATGCAAAGCGTGCACACAGCCATTCATCCGAAGGTGCCGACGATGACGTACGGCTTCGAGCTTCCGTACGGCAGAGCAAGCGAGCCGTATGTGATCTCCAAAGGCGGCGATATGCCGGGCTTCACCTCGTGGATGTGGCTGATCCCCGAGCATAAGGTAGGCGGGTTCATCGTGTACAACAAAAATTCCGGGTTGCGGACGGAGCTGTTCAACGCGTTTATGGACCGGTATTTTCCATCGGACCGGAAGCCGGTTTATTTGAACCCGGACAAGGAGCAGCTGGCGCGCTTCGAAGGCACTTACCGCGATTTGCGAATCGCTTATTTGACCGCGCGGTCAAGGTGAAGGACGACGCGCTTGTTTACGAGGATTTGATGGGCAGACATAAGCTCAAGCAGATCGATCGGCTGCTGTTCGAGGACGAGCAAGGAAGACCCGTCGCGTTTCAGGAGGACAAGAACGGAACGATCCGGTTCTTATCGTCCGCAACCAATCCGTCCGCATGGTGGGAAAAGCTGCCGGAGCCGGACCAATTCAAGGATGTCGGCCCGAATCATCCGTATGCAGAATATATCGAAGGGCTGCAGCAGCTGGAGGTGATTCGAGGCGGACGGGAAGATGCCTTCCGGCCGGACGAGCCGCTGACGCGCGCGGAATTCGCCGTATGGCTCGCCCGTTGGCTCGGAGCCGCCCCTTCGGCGGAGCGGCCGCCGTTCGCCGACATCGCCGAACACCCGGAGGCCGGCATGCTCAAGACGTCGATAGACGTCGGCTTCGTAACCGGCTCGGACAAAGGCTTATTCGAACCGGACAGGCCGATCGCGCGCCAGGAAGCTGCCAGTATGGTTTCGCGGCTTGCCGGGCTGATCGGCCATCCCGCCAAGCAAGCGAAGCTGGCCGAAGGCAGCTCCCCATGGGCGGCAGACGCCGTCGCCAATGTCGTCGGCAGCGGCTTCTACGGCCCGGACGTTAAGCCGTCCCCGGACGGCACGGTCGATTACCGGCCGAAGCAGGCGATGACGCGCCAGGAAGGGGCCGCCCTGCTATACCGCCTGGCGACGGCCAGCTTGCTGCTGACCGGCTCCGAGCCGCCGGGGACGAAGCCGGACTAAGACGGAACGCAGCAGGCAAGATCTGAAGGAGCTGTCCAGATACACCATGGATCATATCGTGGAAGCCTCCATCAAACGGAAAATGCCGATGGCAGCGAGGAGCGGACGGTGAATTCCGGACCGTAATCCATTCGCCGCTTGCAGGCGGAATGTTTGTCGCGCGAAAGCTTCGTATCTTTATTCTTATGCAGGAACCTGACCGCGATCGGTCAGGTTCCTTTTTTTGCAACGTTTTGGCAACAACACTTCGGCTATAAAGAATAGAAGCTCTCGGCATTAGCCAAGGGCATTATCCATTCCACCACTTCCTAAACCAACCGCCGCAAGCTCGAACGAGTCCATCGGCTGTGGTGGTGGGATGGTAGGATTACTCCAACGTGTACGTTTTTTCCTTATTCGTGAAAATTCGGTGTGCCTGAAAGTCAGCTTGTCTCCCTCGCGGGAAACGAACTGCAGACCGTCGCCGCCGTAGTTCGCATCCATCTTGTCGTAACCGTCCACGATGGCTTGCTGGTCTTCGGGCAGCAGTTCCCGGTAGAGCGGCACAGCTTTCTCCGTTGCCCGGTCCACGAGCCATAGCGTGCCGTGCGGATGCGCCCGTACGAGCAGAATATCCTCGAAAGCTTCCTCGACCGAGAACGCTTCCTCCGTCTGGCTCTCCCCTTTGAGCCCGGTGATCTCGCCAAGAGCCATTCGGCTTGCCTCCGTCCCGTCCGGATTCGCGAAGAGGATGTCCGATCCGTCGGACAGGATGGCCTGCCCGTCAAACACGGGCTTGTGCCGCACCGGCGTACCGCCGACAAACTCTGCTTTGGCGCTTGCGGTCAGTTTTCCATTCGAAATCAGGTACTGATAGTCGGTTTCCATAAATGCTATTTTTATAATATCTTTCACCGTGAACAGCCAGTTGTCACCACCGAGAGAGACTAGAGCAGCCGGGTTCAGCCCCTCCGGATCCGGCGTCTCTTTCGCCTGCCCGACGAGAACGGACGGTGTCCCTTGCTTGGCCGCATAGATGTTGCCGGTAGCCGGCTCGATCCACATATACTGCCGGCCGTCCTTGGCCATGATGAACCGATCATTATGGTTCACGCCGACCGACTTTTGCTTCGCATTCCAGGAGATGTCCATATCGAGCGCCGCCGTGACGAACCGGAGCGGCACATAGGTGACGCCCTGCTTGACGACAGGCGCCGCGTCGAGCGCCACCCGCTTCCCGTTCACCGTCGCCAGCGTCGAGCCGAGCTTCATCGTGACCAGCCGGTCGGCCGTCTGCACCGTCACCGTCTTCGTCTTGGCATCCCATACCGCCGCCCCGTCGATAAGCCCGCTCAGCTCCCGAAGCGGCATATAGACGCGGCCCTCGCGAACGAGCGGTGCATGCTCCATCGTCAAAGAAGTTCCGTTCCAGACGATTTCGACGCGTCCGGTCTCCGCTGCCACTGAATGGATGGGCGTCATTCCGGTTAAAAGTGCCGCCAAAGACACGATAGGAAGCAGTTTTCTCATTCGGATCCACCCTTTCTATTCCTTTGCTTTAATAACGTCAACTAAATAAAAAGGGTTGCTTATGCATTTTAAAATTTATCCACTCTAATTTTGGCTTGTAAGTCCCCACAAACTACAAAGAGGAGCAGGCAGATGCATATCCAGTATATCAATCACCAACGATGTAAGTTGTTTTCAAACAAAGGCCGACGCGCGCAAAACGCACAGACAGCCTTCCTCCGTTAAAGCGATTCGATGATCCCTCTTGCCATCCATACGCCGGCCGCGCCCGCCTGGGCAAGACCGCGCGTAATGCCCGCGCCGTCGCCGCCGCAGTACAGCCCACGGATCTCCGTCTCCAGCCGTTCGGTAAGCTTGGGCCGCGCGGAATAAAATTTGGCTTCCACGCCGTAAAATAACGTATGCTCGGAAGCGATTCCCGGCGTGACGTGATCGAGCGCCTCGATCATCTCGATAAGGCTCTTCATCGTATTGTACGGCAGGACAAGCCCGAGATCGCCCGGTACGGCCTCCTTCAGCGTCGGCTCCAGGAAACCTTCCCGAATGCGGCCTTCCGTCGAACGGCGTCCGCGCAAAATATCGCCGTACTTCTGAACGATGATGCCGCCGTTCGACAGATCGTTCGCCCGTTTGCAAATTTCTCGCGCATACTCGTTCGGCTTGTCGAACGGCTCGGTGAACTTGTGCGACACAAGCAGCGCAAAATTCGTGTTGTTCGAGCCGAGTGCCGGATCCTTGAACGAATGGCCGTTCGCCGCCATGACGCCGGTATGGTTCTCCACGACGACATGACCCGAAGGGTTGCTGCAAAAAGTGCGCACCCGCGTGCCGACCGACGTATTGAACACAAACTTGCCTTCATACAAATGTTCGTTGATTTCCCGCATCACGATATCGGACGTTTCCACGCGGACGCCGACGTCCACCTGATTATTGAACATTTTGAGCCGGCGCTTCTTCAGTATGCCGCTCAGCCAGCCCGAGCCGTCGCGCCCCGGCGCAATGATGACCCTTTTGGCCTCGTGCGTCTCGCCGTTTTTGAGCACAATGCCGCGAATACGGTGGACGCCGTCCTCTTTCTCCGTGACGATATCCTCCACTTCGGTTTTGAACGCCATATCGATGCGCGGCTGCAAATATTCGTAGATCGATTTCAGAATCTCCAGGTTTTGCTCCGTTCCCAAGTGGCGCACTTGCGCGCGAAGCAGCTTCAAACCGGCCGCATAGGCCCGCTGCTCGATGCTGCGGACCGTCTCTGTCGTCGGATCGGTGATGACCGTCGTCGCGCCATGCTTCAAATTGAGCTCATCCACATATCGGATCAGTTCCATAACCTTCGACGGGGCCAAATAGTCCGTCAGCCAGCCGCCGAACTCGGTCGTAATATTGAACTTGCCGTCGCTGTATGCGCCTGCCCCGCCGAACCCCGCCGTAATCGAGCATGCCGGAACGCAGCCCGCGAATTCCTTGCGTCCGCTGGCCGGCGGACAAAGCTTGATTTTCTCCTCCAGAATCGGGCAGCGGCGGCGGTAAATATCGTGGCCTTTGTCGACCAGCAGCACCTTCAAATGAGGCGCTTTCAGCGTAAACTCGTAACAGGCGAATATCCCTGCAGGACCCGCCCCCACGACGATGACGTCATATTTGCTCATGGTATCTCCCCCCAAACACAAAAAATCCCGGCTATGAAATAGGATACACGAATCCTCCTATTCGTAGCCCGGGATTTACGGTCCCTTGTAGAAACCCTCAAACCGTATTATTGAGGATATACGAACCACAGCTTTGCATATGAAACGTTTAGGTCAACAGTTGCTATTGTAATGAATAATCACGAATAAGTCAATATATCCTATGCCTAATGTTCGTGTTTTAATGGATAAAACAAATATAATCATGATAAAAACAGCTTATTCCTGGAATAATCCGAACATTTCGCACGAAACGCTGAACACGATAGTTTCATGAAGTGCCGGACAAGCCATCCGGGACTTGTTCGGCACTTCATCCGCCGGGAACGGCCCGTTCTACTTGACGGCTACCTTCACGCGGGCGCCGGCTTTATCCGATGCGAACAGCGCATCCATCGCCCGGGCCTGCGTCAGGATGGACTGTCCGTCGTCCGGCAGCAGCTCTCCGCGAAGCACGCGCTCCGCGAACCGTTCCGCCTGCAGCCGGAACGGCGTCACCCGGTCGGTGGTGAAATCGCGCGTCTCCCCGTTCACCGACACTCGATGCGTAACTGTCTGCGCATCGGAAGAGCTTGCCAGTTCGACTTTACCCTCCGTCCCCCTTATTTCGTAACCGCAGCCGTACGGCATATCCAGCGCTCCGAACAATTGGGCCGTCCTGCCGTTCGGGAATGCCAGCATCGCCGCAAATTTCCGGTCGACGCCCTGCTCTCCGCTTCGGATCAGGCGGCAATCGGCCCACTCCGGTTCTTGCCCGAACTGATAGCGGCTCCAGGCCACCAGATAGCATCCGATATCATACAGCGCGCCGCCGCCCCATTCCGCGACGAGCCGCGTGCTCCGCTCCTGCGCTTGAAACGAGAAATGCCCTTTGAACAGCACGGGCTCGCCGATCGCGCCGGCCGCGATCGCGTCCCGGACGAAGGCGTGTCCTTCCTGGTGGCGCCATACGAACGCTTCCTCCACATGAACGCCGCGGTCGCGCGCCGCCCGGACGATCGCCGCCGCCTCCCCGGCCGATAGCGCGAACGGCTTCTCGAGCAGCACGTGCTTGCCCGCTTTTATGGCAGCCAACGCCCACTCGGCATGCAAATGGTTGAGCAGCGCGATATATACCGCATCGATATCGGGATCGTCCAGCAGTTCACGGTAACCGGCATACGCGCGGGGCACGCCGAACCGTTCGGCGGCATTCCGCCCGTTCTCCGCATTCCGCCCGGCCACGCCGAGCCATTCTCCGTTGCCGGCCTGCTTGAGCGCCGCTCCCCCCTTGCCGATAATATGTCCGGTCCCCAATACGCCCCACCGCAGTTTCTTCATCCTCATCTCAACCTCGCTTTCATCCGTCGCTGCTCAAACATTCGATGAATAGCTGCCGGAACCCTGCCTGATCCGGATGCAAATTTCGCTGCCGCCTAATATGCCTCCCTTCGAAAAAACCGGCGAATACGGCGCCGATGCGTCCATTCAACCGTCATCTCCATTCATCCGTCAACGCTTGGGACTGCGGAATCGAGCAGGAGGGGCGGCCGGACCCCGTTCTCGCACCCCACCCTGAAGATGACGTCCATGCTGGGCGTACATAAAAAGCAGGAGTCCCTGCCCCGGTGCTCCCGCTCTGAATTTTCATTATTCCAGTTCGATGCCGAAATACCGTTTCAGCGCGTCCCGATACTCCGTTTCCGTCTGCGGCACGAACGTTTGCACGCCGTCCCCCGCGAAAATCCGGAACTCCCGTCCGACCACCGTATTTCGCCCGTCGGCGGTGCGAATGGCGATCATCGCCTCGCGGGTGAAGATGGAATCCGGGGCGTTCTCGCACCAATACGTCGCCATGATGTAATCTTTGGGCAGCTGCGGTTCTTCGGTGAACGAATAAAGGCGGCTCCACCCGCCATGCTTGCGCTCGCACAGCATCCACCCGAAATATTCGTCGCGCTCCAGCCGGTAGCATTCGTCGCCCTGCTGCTGCTCGATCCCTTCGGCGATGCGCACGGGGCGTCTTGGCACGATGCCGCCCACGCCGACATCGCACAGCCATAACGCGCCTTCCGCCTCGACGCTCAGGACGTGATGCCGCCGTTTCGGCGGCGGATCGGGTTCGTCGCGCCAGAAACGGGCCATGTAGTCGGTCACCGCATATCCCAGCTCCCGCAGCAGCCAGCCGAACAGGGCGTTCAATTCGAAGCAGTAGCCGCCCCGCCGGCGAACGACGATTTTGTCGTACAGCTTCGGCACATCGAGCGACAGCGGGATGCCCCGCAAAATATCGAGATTTTCATAAGGCACGGCGTGAAGATGAGCTTCCTGCAGCCCGGCCAGCGCCGCGGCGCTGCCGTCCAGCGGACCGGAATACCCGATACGCTCCAAATAAGCCCGCACTTCGGGCTTCAAATCGGTTGACCGATCGTCCTTCATAACGTCTCCTCTCCTTATTGAAACACGTTATGTCACTTTAAGACCGCCCGCAGAATAATCAGCATTGGAAGCTTTAATCAGCGCTTCGATCAATGCGAATTCGTTCGGTAAACCGCCGATGTATCGGCGCAGAAGCTGCACCGCTTCCTCCAACTCCATAACCCCGTAAAAATGCAGCCTGACGCGTACCCGCTTCACCAGCTCCGTATTCCTGCGAATGCGCTCCCGCAATGCAGCATTTCCGGCAGCCCGAACGACCGCCACTCATCGGATCATTCCTCTCGGCCAAGCCCAAGCCCGGCGAACACTTCGGCGATGCTGCCGCGGATCAGAACGTCGGCCCAACGGTCGGCCGGCGTTTCGCCGCGGTTCAAGAGTACGAACCGGTCTCCGCGGTAATACCGGATCAGACCGGCTGCCGGCTGTACCGTGAGCGATGTGCCGGCAACGATCAACATGTCGGCCTGCGCAATATAGCGGACCGCCCGCTCCAGCAGATCGGTATCGAGCGATTCCTGGTACAGGACGACGTCCGGCTTGACGATGCCGCCGCAAGTCCGGCATTTCGGAACCGTCTCCGCCGATCCGATCACCTCCGCCAGCGTATACAGCTCCCGGCAATCGATGCAATAGTTGCGCAGCACCGAGCCGTGCAGCTCGAGCACATTGCGGCTGCCGGCCTTCTGATGCAAGCCGTCGATATTTTGGGTAATGACGGCCTTCAGCCGCCCTTGCCGCTCCAGTTCCGCCAACGCGTAATGCGCGGCATTCGGCGCCGCGTCGGGATAAAGCATGCGCGTCTTGTAGAAACGGTAAAATTCCTCCGGATGCCGGTAGAAAAAGTCCCGGCTCAATATTTCCTCCGGCGCGTATGCCCCGCCGTCCGATGTGTTATACAGCCCATCCGCCGAGCGAAAATCGGGAATGCCGCTTTCCGTCGACGTTCCCGCTCCGCCGAAAAAGACGATACGATCGCTCCGATCGATCATTTGCCGCAGCCGTTCCGCGCTCATGGCCAAACCTCACCTCGCTTACAGATCATTATACCGGATCGTTGCCCGGCCGGAAACCGAGATCGGCCGATACATCCGGATTGGTAAGAGAGGCCGGACATCGTCTTTACCATGACATTGGAACGGTATCATTATTGCGGGCCATTTTTCCTTCAGCGGATAAAACCGTCCTGCTCTAACGGCCGGAAGACCGGACCCAGAATTCCGTGTAATAAACAGCAACTTTTAGTGTATAATAAGCAACAATTCATCTTTCAGCCGTCAGATTTCTCCGATAAAATCAAAGTAAATCAAATGAAATCAGTTTTTTCAGGAGGGATTTGGAATGCGGTTACACGGACTGACGGAAGAGCAATATATGGCGTGGCATCACGACGGATATTTGGTGCTGGAAGGGTTTTTGACCCCGGAAGAGTGCGACCGCTACAATGCGAAAATGGATGAGGCGTTCGCCCGGTGGAGAGCGAGCGGCGGGGCCAACCCGGAGCTCGGACAATTAAATCATGTGGAGCAAATTTGCGGAATTATCGAGCATGACGATGCGTTCCTCGAGCTGATGGAGCATCCGAGAATGATGTCGATCATGCGCGATCTGATCGGCGATTCGTTCGTCATGATCGACAACGACGCGATGCTGAAACCGCCGAAGCGGGAAGCGCATACGAACTGGCACCGCGATACCGGAAGCTGGCTCGTCGTCAACGAAAAACCGGTACCTTTCATGGTGAAAGTGTTCTACTTCCTGTCGGACGTCGATTACGACGGCGGCTGTTTGGCCTTCCTGCCGGGCAGTGTGCATATGTCCAATGACCAGCTGCCGAAGGTCGAGCGGCAGGAGGATATGCCGGGACATGTCCGGATGACGGTGAAGAAAGGGACCGCGGTCGCCTTCCACGGCTATTTGTACCACTCGGCGCTGAACA
Source organism: Paenibacillus cisolokensis (assembly GCF_018403665.1). Lineage (GTDB taxonomy): Bacteria > Bacillota > Bacilli > Paenibacillales > Paenibacillaceae > Paenibacillus_AH > Paenibacillus_AH cisolokensis. Next base: position 12,282 of record NZ_BOVJ01000115.1, on the reverse strand, counting down.
ACTACTCCGACCGCGTCCGCCGCACGCTCATTTACAACTACGCGCCGCCCTTCGTCCGCACATGGCCGGGTTACGAGCCGAGCGAGGCGCTTCGCGCGAAGGCAACGACCAATCTGCGCAAGATGCTGCTGGGCGTTCATCCATGGGTATCGGACCCGAAAGCGTTCGAGTCCGAGCCGGAGTCGGCGGCGTCCGCCACATGATTCCTTCCGGCGACTTCGAATATGTGCTATCGCCGAGCGGGTTCGCCCGCTCCCGGCTCTATTACGCCTTGATCGGCGGCGTTCAGCAGACGCCGCCGACCTTCGCGTTCGAGCGGGAAAGCTACAACGCTTACGAGATGATTTACATTACGAAGGGCAAAGGCCGTTTCCGTTACAGGGACGATTGGTTCGACCTGGAGCCGGGCGACGGCCTCGTCTACAACATGAGGCATCCGCATGCGTACCGCGCCGACCCGGACGACCCGTACGAGATGATGTACGTCGTCTTTCACGGCAGCGGGCTGGATGACCAGTGGCAGGCCTGGTTCGGCGCGCCGTACGTGCTGCTGCCGCGAACGAACCGGGGCGAGGAGCGGTACGCGGCGGTGCTGCGGAGCGTGCTGGAGGAAATGGGGACCGACCGCCCCGAGAACGAGCCCGTCCTGTCGGGACTCTTATACGAGCTGCTGATGCAGGTGCTGCTGCGCGACCGGTCGCGGCCGGCCGAACGCGGCGGCGAGCCGCCGTCCGCACTGGAGCGCGGACGCCAATATCTTGAGGAACGGTTCGCCGAAGCGGCCGACATCCATCAGGCGGCCCGGGCGGCGGGCCTCAGCTATTACCATTTCATCCGCCAGTTCAAGCGGTATTACGGGTTCTCCCCGAAGGAATATTTGACGAAAATCCGGCTCGGCCATGCCAAACACCAGCTGCTGCACTCGGACCGGACGATCGGGGAGATCGTGGAAGCTTCCGGCTTCGGCAGCTATAATGCGTTTTTGCACACGTTTCTGCAGCATGAAGGATGCTCCCCGACCTTCTACCGGAAAACGTGGCGGCGGCCGTCGGATTAGAACGTTACCGACAGGCCGCCGTCCACCGGAATTGTGGCGCCGCATACGTACGCGGCATCGTCCGATGCCAGAAACGCGATCACCGAAGCGATCTCTTCCGGTCTCCCGGGCCGTGCCTGGGGGATTTTTCTGCGCTCCACGTAGATGTCCTTGAACCAATCCGTCTCCAGCTCGTTCTCGCCGTCCACGACCGACATCGGCGTATCGACGAAGCCGGGGTTGACGGCGTTGACGCGGATGCCGTAGGGGGCAAGCTCGACGGCGGTGCAGCGCGTCAGTTGGTCCATGGCGCCCTTCGCTGCGTTGTAATGGCTCGATGCCGGAAGGGCGCGGTACGCGTTGATGGAGGAAACGTTGACGATCGAGCCCCGGATGCCCGCTTCGATCATATGCCGGGCGACGGTCCGCGTGCAGTAATACGTGCCGAAGGCAATGACGTCGAACACCGGCTTCCACTCGTCCGTGTCGGCGGCGACGAAGTCGACCGGCACGGACATCGCCGCGTTGTTGACAAGGATGTCGATCCGGCCGAACACGTCGATCGCTTCCCGAACGCAGCGGACGACGTCCTCCTCCCGGGCAACGTCGCCCTTCGTGAAGATCGCCCGGCCGCCTGCCGCCCGCAGTTCGTGCGCGGCCTGTTCCCCGACGCTTGCCCGGCGGCCCATAATGGCAACCGAAGCTCCCTCTTCGGCGAAGCGCCGGGCGGTCGCGAAGCCGATGCCGGTGGCGCCGCCCGTCACGAACACTGTTTTTCCCTGAAATCTTTTCATGTGTCACTCTCCCCTTTCACCGTTCCGTCGCGGTCGATGGACGTCACGGCCCGAAGACCTTCGTACACGACCGCGACCACTTCGGTCTCGAGCGTCCCGCCGCCGGGGAGCGTCCGATGCGTCCCCGCCCCGACGCCTTCGTTCACCGAGATCGGATACCCTGTGCACGGCTCCAGAATGACGGTCTGCAAATTGCGCCAGCCGCCGTACGTCGCAAACAGCCAGCAGGAGCGGAACACGTCCTTGTCGAAGGCGAGCCCGAGCCCGATGCCGGACGCCGTGTCGGTATAAGCGCACCAGCCGCTGCGCAGCTCCGTCAAATATTGAAATTCGTTGATGCCTGCCGTATCGGGCAGGCAGCGCCGCATATCGTGAACCGCGCCGTCCGCCCCTTCCGCGAACGGCCACGCATAGCCCATCTTCGTCCGGCCGGTGCGCGGCGGACCGAAATCTTCGATATAGGCGGACGCGGCATCCGCGTCGATGCGTCCGTTCGCATCCGCCTTCACCGCCGCGTGAAGCTTCCACAAGTACGGCAGCCCGCCGCGCCCGAGATTCGTCAGCCGGTGACGGAACCGCAGCTTCGCTTCCCCGGCGCGCAGCCGGATGCGCTTCTCCATACGGCATGCGCTAACCGGCGTCTCCACCCACAGGCGCACCTCGGCTTCCTCCGCCGTCCGCCGCACCTCGTACTCCCAGGGGAGCGACCAAATTTCGCCGTGATCCGGCTCCGGCTCCCCGTTCAGCGTCTCCGGAATATCGTTCGGAAACAATTCGTCCCAGCCGCCGAAGAAATGATCGTCGTACGACGCGCCGAACGGAACTGGCCGCGGCCGGATGCGGGGATGCTGCCAGAGCAAATCTTTGTCCGCCGGCTTGTACGTGATCTGCCATATTTTCGCTCCGAGCCCGGGCAGAATGACGACCCTCAGCAATTCGTTCTCCAGGATGACGGTTTGAAATCCCCGGTACGTCCAATCCGTTGTCGCTCGCACTTGTCCGTTCATAGCTCCTCCTCCGACAGTGTCAGCAGCACTTTCGCGACGGCGCCGGGCTGGCCGAGCAGCCGCTCGTACCAGGCCGGTCCGTCCCGCAGCGGCGCCTTCACGAGTCCGGCGGACAGTCCGGCCCGGCCTTCCGCGACCCATTGCAGCGCCGTCTCGAAATGCGAAGACGCATAAGCGAACGAGCCGACGCAATGAATTTCGTTGCGCACGATATGGTTGACGGGGAGCTGTGAATCCGCCTCATGCAGCCCGACGAAGACGACCGTCCCGCCCGCGGCGGCGCTGTGCACGCAGGCGTTCCGCGTCGTCGCCGCGCCGACCGCGTCAATCGCAAGGCCGACGCCTGCGCCGTCCGTCAGCAACTTTACCGCCTCGACGGTGTCCGTCTCGAGCGGATTGATCGTCTCCGCGCCCATGGCGCGGGCAAAAGCCAGCCGCTCCGCGTTCGTATCGGCGACCAGAATGCGCCGCGCGCCGTGAATCTGCAGCGCCTGCAGCGTAAAAATGCCGATCGGGCCCATGCCGACGATCAGCGCGTCGGTGTCCGGCGTTACCCGTCCGAGATCCGCGGCGCGCGCGGCGCAGGCGATCGGCTCGGTCAGCGCCGCCTGCTCCAGCGGGACGGAGTCCGGCAGCCGGTACACGAACCTCGCGGGCACCGCCACATACTTCGCGTTGCTTCCGGGAAGCGACGCGCTAAGCAGCTTGCGGTCCGTGCACAGCTGCTCGGCTCCCGCGGCGCAATATCGGCAGGTTCCGCAGGTTACAAGCGGATTCGCGGTCACGCGGTCGCCGATGCGAAGCTCCGGGCGAACGTCCCCGACGCCCTCGCCGAGTCCGGCGATCCGTCCCGAAAACTCGTGGCCGAAAATAAGCGGCGGCTTGCGCAAGCTGTTCTTGCCGAGGTAGCCGCTCAGCTCCGATCCGCAGATGCCCGAATACGCCACTTCGATCAGAACATCCGCGGCGCCGAGCGACGGAACGTCCACCTCGCGAATTTCCATCCGGCGCGGCCCTTCATATACTAAGGCGATCATGCGCCATTCTCCTCCTTCCGAATCCATACCAGATCGCTCTCTTCCTCGTTCAGCTCGAAGACGATGCCGTCCTCCATCAGTTCGGCGCCCGTGCGCGTCATCAGCTTGCCGTTATCCAGCGATGATACGGCATACCGCGCGGCCGGATCGAGCGCCGTCAGATGGATCGTCCGCAACTTGCGGCTGCGTCCGTGCAGGCGGAACACGAACAGCAGATGCTCCCTGCCGTCCGGCTTCGCGTACTGGAATGCCGCCCAGCGTTCGCCGCGGGCGAACCGCTTCGGCTGATCGGTCAGCCGGTATACGTCCGCTTCCCGAACGAAAGGGGCCACCGTCTCGCGGTACACCCGAATATGGTGGGCGAACCGCTCCGCCACCCACGCGGGCAGATCGGGAAGCTTCTGCGAGAAGCCGAAGCCGCCCAGCATGGAGATGCGCGTATAGCAGTCGAGCCGTTCCCGGGTAAGCGACGGGTCGCGCGGATCGAACTTCTGGTAGCGGTGCTCGCCGAGCCAGTCGCAGTAGCCCCAATGGAGGCACACGTTCGGGGCGAGCATCGTCGTCGCGCCCCAGAACAGCTGCAAGTCGTGCTCCGGCCAATCCGGATCGCTCAGAAACGTCGTATGGGTATGCTTCATCAGTCCGAGATCGATACGGAGTCCTCCCGACGAGCAGCTTTCCAGGATGACATGCGGATGCTTCGCCCGCACCCGCTCGAGCAGCCGGTAATAGGCCGAAATATGCTCGAACAGGCCGTCGCCCGCGCCGTGGCCGTGATCCGTCCGATTGCAGCCGGCGCCCGGGTCCAGATTGTAATCCAGCTTGATCCAGTCGCAGTTGTACTCCGTAATGAGCCGGTCCAGCGTCTCGAACGCCCATTCCTGCGCGGCCGGATTGCCGAGGCAGACATAGCCGATCGGCTCGCCGTCGCGCGTCGCGGCGAACTCGGGATGGTTGCGCGCCAGCGCGGCGCGCGCCCGAGCGCCTCGATCTCGCACCATAGCCCGAACTTCATGCCGCGGGCATGGCAGGCGTCGGACAAGACGCGCAGGCCGCGCGGGAAGCGGATCGTATTGACGAGGTCCCAATCCCCCCGATAATCGTACCAGTGCGCATCCGCCTCCGTCGGGCCGAACCAGCCGGCGTCCAGCGTGCATATATCAAAGCCGAGCCGCTGCGCAGCTTCCACGTTGCGCAGAAACGTCTCTTCATTAATCCGCTTGTCCTCGTAGCTCCACCAATGGTTCCATTCCACCGGCAGCGATACGGAGAACTTATTTTCGGGTACCAGTATTCCCGCCCGACGCGCGCATATTGCACCGAGATGTCGTTCAAATCCCCGCTGTCCGTGCGTACGACGACCACATGCGGGCTCTCCATCGATTGACCCGGCGCAAGATCCTTCCAGAACTCCCATGCGTTCAAGCCGCCGGTAAGCAGCAGCGAGCCGTCATCCTGCGGCGCAAGCTCCAGCGCCCAGTTGCCCGACCACATGACGGATGCCGACACGATCGTTCCGCTTGCCCGATCGAACAAGGCCAGCCACGGATGGACGTCCCCGGAGGAGCGCCCTTTCCGGGTCTCCAGGCGGAACGGCTGTCCGTTGGGCGGGAGCGGCGCGAAGACGCTCTCGAACTCCAGCCCCCATCCGCTTGTAAAATGCATCGTCTCATAATCGCGGGCCGGCAGCTTCAGCGCGATCGAATCGACCGCCTCAATGCGTACGGTCCCGGCGCCTTCGTTCGCAATCGTCACCCATTGCTCGATCAGATTCGTACCCTCGTACCGGATCTGATGCCGCAGCACGCGCACCCCGGTCCCGCTGTCGACGAAGGAGGCCACGTCGATGACGCGGCCTCCTTCCTTCGTCGTCCGCGAGCCGGCCTCCGCCATGCCGACCATCCCCGGGGCCCGATGCGAGCCGTCGATGCGAAGCATGAAGCCGATCTCGTTGGTCATGGACGCCTCTCCCTTCCGTTATTTCGATTGCAGCAAAGCGTTGATTTCCCGCTCCGTCTTGGCGAGCGCGTCCGGCACCGAACCGCCGTTGATGAAAATTTCATCCTGCATCGGCACCATATATTTATCGTACGCTTCTCTCCATTTGATCGAATAGATATCGCCGATCATGCCGTCTTTCATCCATTCGAACCGCGCTTCCTTGTAGCCCGACGGCACCCAGTCCGGCATTTCCGCCGCTTCGCGGGACGGGTTATGCACCGCGATCCAGGAATGCTGATTGGCGAGCGTCTTCTGATTTTCCGTCATGGTCCATTTGATGAACTCCCATGCCTCTTCCGGATGCTTCGTATTTTCCGCCATGACGTAGCCGCCCATAAAGTACGGCGTCGCGCGTCCTTCGCCCCATTTCGGGAGCGGCGCCATATCCCATTCGAAATCGGTGATTTCCCGCAGCGTGCCCAAATCCCAATCGCCGCCGACATACATCGCGATTTTGCCCGTCTGGAAATTGAGTCCCATCGAATCTTTCGTCGCGACGTCCGGCGAAACTTTATGCTTGTAGATCATATCCTGCAGGAATTGCAGTGCGGCAGTCGTCTCCGGCGTGTTCAGCGTAATTTTGGTCGGCTCGTGCACGTCCTCGACAAGTTTCCCGCCTTGCGCCGCGCTGAGCGACATCCACGCCCACCAGGTGCCCATTGCGGTCGCGTCGAAGCCGTACTGCGTCACCCGGTTGCCTTCCCGGATCGTCAGCTTTTTCGCCGCTTCCAGCACATCCTCCCACGTCCAGTCGGCGTTCGGGTAATCGAGGCCCGCATTGTCGAAAGCCGTTTTGTTATAGTAAAGCGTCAGCGTCTGATAGTTTTCCGGGGCGACGTACATGTTTTTCCCATCGAACTTAAACGGCTCGAACAGCTCGGCGTTGTATTCTTCCATGTTCAGATCGCGGTCGAAATACGGCTGCAGGTTTTTGAACAGTCCTTTTTTGTACCACGCGTACGCCGGCACGTCCCAGTAGAACAGGTCGATCGGGTCGTTCGACGCGAGCGACAGCTCGATCTTGCGGAACGTCTCGTCCCAGGGCAGCAGCGTCATTTGCACCTCGATGTTCGGGTGGCTTTCGTTGAAGCGCTTGATTTTGTCCTGCTCCTCTTTATCCAGCGCCGGGCCGTTCGACCAGCGAATGAACCGCAGCTTCACCTTCTCCCCCGAGCCGGAATCGCCGCCCGAGTCCCCGGCCCCGCCGGATCCGCCGGACCCTTGCGAGCAGCCCGCCACGATCGTCACGAGCATCGACACCACGATCAGCAACATCCATACCGCTTTGCGTTTCTTCATCCTTTTCCGACCTCCCTTTGAAATGTAAAACGACTAGCCTTTCACTCCGGTAAATACGATCCCCTTGACGAACACCTTCTGGCTGACAAAGAACAAGAGGACGCATGGAATGATGGAATAGATCGTCGCCGCCATCAACAGATGCATCTCCGGTGACGAGCGGGCCGAGCCCTGAAAGTACGACAGGCCCAAAGCGATCGTGCGCTTGCTCTCATCCGTCAAATAAATGAGCGGGCCCATAAAGTCGTTCCACGTCCACATGAAGCAGAATACCGCGACGGTCGCGAGCACCGGCTTCGTCAGCGGCACCATGATGCGAAGCCACGTGGAATAGGCGTTGCAGCCGTCGATGCGGGCCGCGTCCTCCAGCTCTCTCGGAATGCCCATATAAAACTGCCGCATCAGAAAAATGAAGAAGGCGCTCCCAAAAACGACGGCACGATGAGCGGAAGAAACGTATCGATCCAGCCCAATCGGTTAAACAATAAATAGAGCGGTACCATCGTGACGGCGGACGGCAGCATCAAGGTTGCCAGCAGAATGAGAAAGATCAGGTCCTTCCCCGGCGCCCGCAGGCGGGCGAAGCCGTAGGACGAAAACGAGCAGGACAGAAGCGTACCCAGCAGCACGAACACGACGATCGTAAACGAATTGAGCGTATACAGCCCGAACGGGAACGTCGTCAGCGCCTCGCGGTAATTGCTCCACATGACCGGGTCCGGAATCCATTCCGGCGGAAAGACGTACACGTCGATTTTCCGCTTGAGCGAGGTGGAAATCATCCACGCGAACGGAGCCAGAATGACGACGCTCCCGGCGATAAGCAGCAGATAGGAAACGAATGCCGTCAGCCGTTCGCTGAGCCGTTTTCCCATCTTGCGGCGGGTCCGCGCCTGCAGAGCGGCGCCGTCTTGCATGTTAGGGACGGTCGTCATGCAGCATTCCCCCTCGGCTTCGATTTTTTGCCGACCTTCTGCTCCTCATAAAACACCCACATCGGCGACGAGCGGAACACGAGCAGCGTCAGCGCCAGAATGATCAGGAAAAGCACCCAGGCCATCGCGGAAGCGTAGCCCATCGAGAAATAGTTGAACGCCTGGCGGTACAAGTACAGGACCGAGAACAGCGTCGAATTGTTCGGTCCTCCTTGAGTCATCACATAACCTTCCGTGAACACCTGCAAGGAACCGATAATGCCCATGACCAGGTTGAAAAAGATGACCGGCGACAGCATCGGAAGCGTTACGTTGAGAAACCGGCGGAACCGGTTCGCTCCGTCGATCTCGGCCGCCTCGTACAGCTCGGTCGGAATGCCCTGAAGACCGGCGAGATAAATCAGCATGCTGCCTCCGACGCTCCAGAGGCTCATAATGATAATCGAGGGCAGCGCCCAATCCTCGCTGAATATCCACATCGGCCCCTTGATGCCGAACAGTCCGAGGAACCAGTTGAGCAGGCCGAACTCGGGGTTGAAGATCCACTTCCACAACAGCGCGACGGCGACGCCCGAAATGACGGCCGGCAAGTAGTAAATGACGCGGAACAAATAAATGCCCTTCAGGCTCTGATTGAGCAGCATCGCAAGGAGAAGCGCGACGATCAACCCGAGCGGCACGCTGACGATGGCGTAAATGAACGTAATTTTCAGCGACAGCCAGAAGAACGGGTCCCGGAACAGCTCCGCATAATTTTGCAGGCCGACCCATTCCGGCGTGCTTAAAATATCGTAATCGGTAAACGAGATGTAAGCCGAAAAGACGATCGGTCCCAGCATAAACAGCAGCAGACCAAGTACTGCGGGACTAATGAACACGTAGCAGTCGATCGCTTCCCTCTGCGTTCGTGTCAACCTCTTGCTTCGAGGCCATGCCATATGCGTTCACCTCTTTCATGCTTTGTATCTCGCTTCGATCTCAGGATCGACTTCGACCCCGAGACCGGGGCCGTCCGGAAGATGGACGTAGCCGTTCTCGAAGCGGACCGGATTTGATACGAGCTGACGGGCAAGCGGCGACTCGGAAACGGTGTATTCGAGCAGGAAGCCGTGCGGCATGCTGGCGACGAATTGCGTGCTCGCCGCCACCAGGATGCCGGTCTTGAACGCATGCGGCACCACTTTCTTGTTCCGGTCATAGGCCATATACGCGATCTTCTTCCCTTCGGTCAGCCCGCCGCAGCGGCCGAGATCCGGCTGCAAAATGTCGAGGTGCGCCTCTCTCAGCAGCCGTTCGTACGCGATTCGCCCGCTTTCCTGTTCGCCGGCCGCAATATAGATATCGACGGCGTCCGCGAGTTGGGCGTATCCGGCATGATCGTCCGGCGGCAGCGGCTCCTCGATCCAGAACACGTTGTACTCCTCGAACCGCCGCGCCATCCGGATCGCCTGCTGGGCGTCCCACGTATGGCCGATGTCCACCATCAGATCGACGTCGTTGCCGATAACCGAACGCAACGTCCGGATCGCTTCCACGTCGAACCGCTCATCCTTGCCAAGCGGTCCCCAGCCGAATTTGATCGCCCGGTAACCGAGGCCGACATACTTCTCGGCCAGCGCCGCGGCCTCCTTGATCGTATCCGGCATGAGCAGGCTGGCGTATGCCTTGATCTTGTCGCGATATACGCCGCCGAGCATCTGCGCCGCAGACCGCCCGGTCGCCTTGCCGATAATGTCCCAGAGCGCAATGTCAATCCCGCTCATCGCGTGCAGCGCCGGACCCGACCTCCCGTAATAGAGCGTCCCCTGGAACATCCGGTGCCACAGCCGCTCGATCTCGAACGGGTCCTCCCCGACCAGAAGCTCCTTCAGCCCGGTCGCGATCGAGTGCGATGCATGCGTTTCCACAACCGCGCGCGCGACCGCAGGCGCAGAGTCGATCTCGCCGATGCCCGTAATGCCCTCATCCGTATGCACGCGAACGATCAGCGTATCCTGCGTGCCGTCGCAACGCGTTGCGTCAATAACCGGAAGTCTTAAATACACGACTTCGATGTCCGTAATTTTCACGTGTTGCTCCTCCCAGCAGTATGAAAATGATGAAATGCAGTACGAAAATGGTGAAATAAAGCGTTTTCAAATTCTTATACCAGAAATATACCGTGTCTATTGTCGATTGTCAACAATCTTCTTGTTGACGTTTTTTCTTCCAAGGGTATACACTAGAGGTAACAGAAGGCGGAAGGGGGCTGAAGGGCAGACATATGTCGTCCTATCGTTTTACCGAACAAAAAGCCGTCTCGCTTCGTCATCGCATCGCCGACGACATCCGGCGCGCCATCCTCGAAGGCAAGCTGAAGCCCGGAGACAGGCTGCTTGAGCTGGAGATGTCGAAGCAGATGGGCGTCAGCCGCGGTCCGATCCGCGAAGCGCTCCGCGTATTGGAGCAGGAAGGGCTCCTGCATTCGCAGCCCTTCAAGGAGACCGTCGTGGCCGAATTTTCCACGGAAGAAGTGGTGCACGTACTCATTCCGATCCGATTGACGGTGGAAACGTACGCTTTAAGGAAAGCACTTCCGCTCTTCGGCGAGCAGGATTTCGCCTACCTGGAGCAGTGCTTGCAGGGAATGCGCGAGAGCGGCGAAAAGAACGATGTGGCGAAGCTGGTGGAGAACGACCTGGCCTTTCACGAATATATCGTCGTCAAGTCGCAGGTCGTCAATCTGATGAACATCTGGTCCAGCATCTATACGCGCATCCGCATGCATTTTTACATGCAGGACCAGAAATACGAGGATATTACGAAGGTGTGGGAGCAGCATCAACCGCTACTCGACACGATGCGGACCGGCAACGTCGAGCTGGCGTGCGCCGAGCTGTCCCGCCATATCTACGACACGAATCTTCTGTCGCTCGGTCTTCCCGTCCGGAAGCCTGAAAGCGGAACGCCGCAATAGGCATCGTTCATCCTTCGGTACGCTTCGACAGCCCGCTTCCCGAACGACGAGCCGAATGCGCTGACGCCGTCCATATCGGGCACACAGCCGCCTGACTCCTGAGGAGTCGGCGGCTGTCGTCGTTCCGGCCGGCTGCTCCGGAAGGCAGGGCGATTCGCCCCACTAGGAAAAATCGGACTGATTGCATTTTCGCGATGCGACAATGGCAACCGCAAGTCCGACCGTTTCCAATTGCGCAAAATTCGGCCTGCCCGCATATGGTGATCGGCCTACCGGATTAACCAATAATAAATCGGTACCGACAATACCGACATGATAACGCCCGTGAGCCCCATCGCCAAACCGGCGTATGCTCCTTGCAGCTCGGAATCCCGCAGCACCCTCGCCGTACCGATTCCGTGTGCGGCGGTTCCGATCGCAATGCCGATCGGCAGATCGCCTTTTACACCGATCAACCGAAGGAACGATACGCCGACCAGACTGCCAAGCAGCCCCGTCAGGACGGTAAATACCGCGCCAAGCTCGGGGATGCCGCCATACATCCGGACGAGTTCGATGGCGATCGGCGCCGTGGTCGATTTCGGGAGCATCGTAAGCAGAAGCTCGCGGCTGCCCCCAAACGCGTATGCAAGCCACGCATTCGCCGCCAGGCTGAACGCCGCCCCGGAGACAACGCCGATGACGATCGGCCTCCACTGCGATCGGATCGTCCGCCAATGCCGGTAGAGCGGCACGGCCAACGCTACCGTAGCCGGTCCGAGCAGAAACGAAATGAGGCTGCCTCCCTTGTTGTACGATTCATAGGGAATATCGAACACGATCAGCACGGCGATCAGCGAGCACGAACAGAGCAGAAGCGGATGGAGCCGCCTGTACCGTCTGCCGGCTACCGACGCCGCTGCGTATAGCGCGACCGTCAGAGCGACGCCGGACAGCGGCTGGGACCATAGTTCATTCCAGTCCATTTCGCTCCGCCTCCTTCCGGCCTTGCATGCCGCGGCGACGGTCCAATCCGTGGACGATCCAACCGGTCGCGGCCAGAACGGCGAGCGTGCCGGGCAGGAGCGCCGCTCCCGCCGGCAGCCATTGCTCGGCGATAATCGGGTAGTAAACGACGATGCCCGCAATAATCGGCGCGAAGAACAGCATCATGTGGGATAACAAAAAATCCGCCGTTTTTTGCACAGATTCAACCTTTACAAGACCGCATAGCAGCG
>NZ_BOVJ01000114.1 GCF_018403665.1 Paenibacillus cisolokensis | reverse complement strand
GCATGTATTAGGCACGCCGCCAGCGTTCGTCCTGAGCCAGGATCAAACTCTCCATAAAGGTAAAGTTGATTGTGCTCATTATTGTTGCTTCCGTCAATTCTCATTGACGGGGCAGTTCGCTCGTTGTTCAGTTTTCAAAGAACAAATGCTGCTTTCGTTTCACCGCCGTTTCAGCGGCGACTTTTATAATATATCACACCGGAGCTCGTTAATGCAAGCATTATTTTTCATTTAATTTCTTCCATATTGCTTTCGGCTCCGTCGCGCTCGTCCGGGCGCGTGTTCTAATTTAGCATAAACCGCTTATGCCCGTCAACAGCCTTTTTCTGCTTTTTCCGTGCTTCCGTTTCCTATATGCGGACCTTGCATGGAAATAACAAATCAGCCGGCCGACGGCGCCGCCGCAGAACCGGCTGTATGCATCGTTTGGACATAATTAATGTGCGAAACGGTTGCCGGCATCAATGATCAACGATCTATATTACCGTCATTTGAAGCCCCGCCAGAAGCGCTACCCCGGGCAGCCCCAACACGACGACCGTACCGATCGTGGCCGGATTGAGCGGGATATACATGCCGGGTATCAAGCCGATGCCGTTAAGGGCATAGAGCGCGATCGCCGCCACGGTCAAATGAAGCGCAAACCGGCTTATCCACGACCACGAAACGCGATGCCGCAGCAGCATGACAGCAAGCCCGAGTCCGGATACGGCCAGCAGGGCGATCCATACCGTTCTCATCCGGCCGTCCCCTTTCTCCAAACGGGATGAGTGACGGCGAACTGCTTCGCTTGGCGCAGCAGCATTTCATAACGTTTCTCCGCCGCCTCCATCGCATAAATGGCATAATCGATTTGATCCTTTCCGACGGCATACTCGAAATGCCGGTTGGCATTCTCCCAGTCCCGGTGCGCTTCTTCAATCTCGCCCAGCAACCTGCTTCCGAAGACGGCTTCTTCCATCGCCCGTTGGCCAGCCGTTTCGCGTTCCCGAACTTTCCTCCACCAACGTCTCATCCGGCCCCCTCCTCCCGCTTGTCCCGCAGCTGTCCGACTGTTACATCTTTATGAACCGGACACGCAAAATAGAACCATGCGGAGGAGCAAAACAAAAGAGCTTCGACTCCCCGAAATACGTTCCGGCGGTGATCGAAGCTCCTCGATTGACGTCCAGTAAAATATTACCCCGCTCGCCGCCCGGTCAGGACAACTCCCGCCGGCCTTCCAGCGCCTTGGACAACGTCACTTCATCCGCGTATTCCAGATCGCCCCCGACCGGGAGGCCGTGAGCGATGCGGGTGACGCGAATTCCGAACGGCTTGACGAGACGGGAGATATACATGGACGTCGCTTCCCCCTCGATATTGGGGTTGGTCGCGAGGATCAGCTCCTGTACCCGTTCGTCCTCCAGCCGCTTGAGCAGCTCGGCGATGCGGACTTCGTCCGGACCGATACCCTCCATCGGCGAAATCGCCCCTTGAAGCACATGATATTGGCCCTGATATTCTTTCGTCCGTTCCATCGCCACCAAATCTTTCGATTCCTGCACGACGCATATGACGGAAGGATCGCGCGTCTTGTCCTGGCAAATGCGGCACGGGTCTACGTCAGTAATATTGCAGCATATGGAACAATAATGTAAATTGCGTTTGACGCTGACGAGCGCCTTGGCAAAATCGATCACATCGTCTTCCTTCATCCGCAACACATGAAAAGCGAGCCGGGCGGCGGTCTTCGGACCGATGCCCGGCAAGCGGGTGAACGAGTCGATCAATTTGGCGATCGGTTCGGGATAATACAAGGGTGCTAGCTCCTTTCGGACGAGAACGTCCCGCCTTCTTCGGCCGGCTTAGAACAGGCCGGGAATTTTCAGGCCGCCCGTAAATTTGCCCATGTCCTGATTAGCCAGCTCTTCCGCTTTGGCCAACGCATCGTTGACGGCGGTAAGCACAAGATCCTGCAGCATTTCGACATCATCGGGATCGACCGCTTCGGGCTTGATGGTCACGCCAAGCAGCTTTTTATGCCCGTTCATGCTGACCGTCACAACGCCGCCGCCGGCCGTTCCTTCAACCGTTTTGTTCCCGAGCGCTTCCTGCGCCTTCAGCATTTGCTCCTGCATTTTTTTAACCTGCTTCATCATCTGGTTCATATTATTCATGCGTGGCCACCTCTTCCAATCGAATTTAATCTTCCTTCAATTCTACCATATCTTCGCCAAACAACCTGTACGCTTCTTCGACCCACGGCGGTTTGGCGCCGGGCGCATCGCCGGTTTCCTCTTCCGGCTGAAGCTGCAGCGGCTCACCGCCGGACGCCGGCGCGCGGTCCATGGCCGCTTGCCATTCCTTCAGCATGACGGTGCAAAGCTTCGTCGGCTGTCCAAGCGACTCGAGCAGAACGCGCTCGATCAATTCCCGGTTGGCCGGCTTCTCGGTCGTTTCCCGGTGCATGGCGCTCTTAAATGCGACAAGAACGGCATCGCCGGAGGACGAAACCGGCTCCCCGTCGACGAGCCAGGCATGGACCGTAATTTTGGCGTCCTTGACCCGCTGAAGCACCTCGTTCCATTTCGCCCGCACCTGCGCCGTTTCCCGGCTGCCGGCGGCCGCCAGGAACGGTTCCAGCTTGACGGCCGAGCGGCCCGCGCCAGAGAGCGCGCCGCCAAATCCGCCGCGCTGTCCGAAGCTTCTGGCCGAGCCTCGCGACGCGCCTTTATCCGCCCCTGCGGCCGGTTCTCTCGAGGCTCCTTGCACGGCGGCCGCGGCAGGCCCTTGCTGCATCAGGCTTTCCAGCCTGCGCTCCAGCGCCTCCACCTTCCGCTCGAGGCGAACGATGTCGGCGGACGCCGCAGAAGTCCGATCGTTTCCTTCCGGCGGCGAGGCTGCCGTCTGGCCTTGCGTCTCGGGCAAAGTGCATATTTTCATTAGCGCAACCTCGAACAGCGTTTGCGGCTGGGATGCGAAGCGCATCTCGTTCTGGTAACCGTTCAATATATCGATCATGCGAAACAGCCGTTCCGAAGAGAACGAATCGGCCATAGCCCGAAACGCGCCGGCATCGACGACGCGTTCCGTCGAGCCGGCTTCCGGCGCGAGCTTGAGCACGAGCAGGTCGCGGAAGTAATAAATCAGATTTTCCATGCACTTGTCCGCGCTTTTGCCGGCCTGCATCAAATTTTCCACAGGCGGGAGCAGCGCTGCGACATCGCGATCCCGCACCGCTTCGGCCAGCTTTGCGAACTGATCGGCCGCGATACCGCCGGTCACATCGACGGCGTCGCGAAGCGTAATACGCTCGCCGCCGAATGCCGCTACCTGCTCCAGCAAGCTGATGGCATCCCGCATGCCGCCCTCCGACAGCCGGGAGATATAAGCGAGCGCGTCCGCTTCGGCCTCGATCCCCTCCTCGCGGCAGATGCGCGCCAATCGCTCGGTTTGTTCTTCCAGCGACACCGGCCGGAAGTCGAACCGCTGGCACCGCGAAACGATCGTCGCCGGCAGCTTGTGCGGTTCCGTCGTAGCCAGCATAAAGATGACCTGGCCAGGCGGTTCTTCCAGCGTCTTGAGCAGCGCATTGAACGCTTCGGTCGTCAGCATATGAACTTCGTCGATAATATAAATTTTGTAGCGCACCTCGGAAGGCGCGTACCGGACATGGTCCCGGATATCGCGAATTTCATCGATGCCCCGGTTGGACGCGGCGTCGATCTCGACGACATCCATAATACTGCCGGCCGTTATGCCGCGGCAAGCGGCGCATTCGTTGCACGGTTCCGTTGCCGGACCGTGCTCGCAGTTCACCGCTTTGGCCATAATTTTCGCCGCGCTCGTCTTGCCCGTTCCCCGCGGCCCGCTGAACAGATAAGCGTGGGAAATCCGCCCTTCGCGAATCGCGTTCTGCAGCGTCTGGATGATATGCTGTTGGCCGACCATGTCCCGGAACGTCTGCGGACGCCAGGCTCGATACAAAGCTATATGTGACACGCCGATCGTTCCTTTCTATCCATCCGATTACCTTATTATACACGAACCGGTAGCATGAGAAAATTGCCGGCCGGCTCAAAGCCCGCCAAATCGCTTTTTGCCGCAGCAAAAAAGCCGCTGCCTGTCCGCAAGCAGCAGCTGCAAAAAAACTGCAAAAAAAATCGAAAACCCTCTCTGCAGAGGGTTTGATCCTTTGTAATATGTATACCGTGCACCTGCCCTCGATCCATGCGACCCGAACGGCACTCTCGATTCCAGCTCGAGCCAGGCACTCCCCCGGCACATGGATGGGCTTGCTTACGGCTGCTTCCTTCCGGACCTGACCGGGTTCACAAGTATCCATTGCGGAGGACCCGACTGTCAGCACTGTTCACGAACACCAGGCCTCGCATCAGCATAACCTCAAGCAGGAATTCAACCTCGCTACAGCGGATTGCGAGTTACAGGGCACCGCTACCTCCCCATCTAGCACGGCAAACATAAGTATAGCCCATTCCACCTTAAATCGCAACTGTCTGAAAATAGAAGCAACCGGGGTCATGACAAAGCCGGTTATCTTGCCGTTTTGACGTGGACCCGGTAGGTCGGCATATTGTATTCCAGCATCGCTTGGGCTTTGCTGCCCAACTCCCGCACGCCCTCGTCATCCAGATCTTTGCTCGGTTTCAATGTGACATACAAATGCGGACCATGAAACGTAATGCGCGAACTTTCGATCCCGTTTAAGCTTTGCAGTTTCTGTTTCACAAAATCAGCTTGCGCGCGATAATCGAAATGCGGCTGTCTTCCCGGCAGCAGCGGGTTGCTGTTAACCATCCCGAGATGCCCGTCGTTTCCGTAAGACTTGGCGGTCGGACCGGTCCGGGCATCGTTGTTCTGGCAGCCGGCCAGCAGCAGAGGCAAGGAAAGCACGATGATGAATCGGCGCAGCAGACGCCGTCTCGCAACCGTATAGAACGGCATGAAAAAACCTCCCTTCATCCATAGGATGGCTAAGGGAGGTCTGACGCATTCTGCTAAATTGAGCCAGGATGCCATTACATACCGTATTTTTTCTTGAAACGGTCGATACGGCCGCCTACGTCCGTGAACTTTTGCTTACCCGTAAAGAACGGGTGGCAAACGGAACAAATCTCGACACGCAGGTTCTGTTTGATCGAACCGGTCTCGAAGCTGTTGCCGCAAGCGCAAGTTACAGTCGTGACGTGATAGTTCGGATGAATATCCGGTTTCATCTCGTTCACCTCTTTCCGCCCTGGGCTACGTTGCGAGCCCAGAGTTAAAATACGCACATAAACGGATTATATCACGCCGCATGCCGGAATAGCAATGCCTCCGGCAAGGCCGCTAAACTTTACCGGCAGCGGGAGGGACGCGGGTATAGGAACCGATAACCACATCGGGCAGCTCCTCCCGGAAAATGTCCAGCATTTGCTTCATGCCGTAGACCTCTCCCTGCGGCGGGGGAATAAGCTCCAGATAGCTCTCGGGATCGATGTTCAGATTGCGCATCTGAATCAGCCGAAGTCCCGTCCGGCGCGCAAAGCCGATCATCGCTTCCATTTCTTCCTCCCGATCGGTCACGCCGGGAAAAACGAGGTAGTTGATCGACGTGTAAACGCCTTTGTCCGCGGCATAACGAAGCGACCGTTCCACATTGGCCAGACTGTAGCCCCGCGGCTTGTAATATGCGTTATAATGGTCGTCCATCGCGCTGATGGTGCTCACTCTCATCAGATCGAGGCCGGCATCGACGATCGCCCGGATATGATCGGTCAGACCCGCGTTCGTATTGATATTGATGTAGCCGTTCGACGTCTTGCTGCGAACGCGGCGCATCGCTTCGACGATGATCGCCGCCTGCGTGGACGGCTCGCCTTCGCAGCCTTGCCCGAAGCTGATAATCGCGTCCGGGGTTTGAAGATGCTCCAGCATGATCTGTTCCACTTCGTCGACGGTCGGCCGGAAATTCATGCGCGTTTGCGGCGCCGGAAAACCGCTGTCGTCCGGCTGCTCGGAAATGCAGCCGAAGCAGCCGGCATTGCACGAATACGATACCGGAACCGCACCTTCCCACCGCTGCAAAAACGTATTGGCCGCCGTCAGACATTCATAACCGAGCGCGCAATTGGACAAATGACGGTAAAGGCGGTTGTCCGGGTATTTGGCGAGCAGCCGGTCCACCTGAACGCGCAGCTCCCGCCGGTCGCAATTGAGCGGGTTCCACCGCTGCGGGTCGTCGCTCTTGCTGGCGGCAACGTAAAATTCCCCGTCCTTCCAGACTACGGCCGTATAGCCGAACAGCGGCAGCTTTTGCGTTTTGTCCGTTTTGACATATCCGGGAATCGCCAAGCGAGTATAGCCTTGCGGGAGCAGCGCTCCTACCGCTTGCATATTCTCCGGCAGCTTCTCCATCTGCCCCGTCCGGACATTCAACCCGATCGGCCGCGTATGCGGCAGCCCAACCAGCGTCGCGCCTTCCGGCAGCGGAATAAGCTCGTCTTCCAGCAGCTCGACGATCATGTCGCCGCTTCGCCCGAGTCCGATCCACTTTTCGCTGTCAAACACTTGACCCTTCTCGTCAGCATAGACGAGCTTCATATGCGTTCCCCCTCTTGAAACCGCCCTGCCGGTCTGGTTCAGACAGGCGTCGTTCGGGTATTCCTGCGGCCCGCCATGCCGCCGGAGCTTCCCGAAGAGGGCGCCCCGATGCCCGAAGTGTCAAGCATACTGAGAAACTCCTGGTTCGTCTTCGTTTCGCGAAGCTTCTTCAGGAAATTGTCGACGAATTCCGGAGAATCGTTCATGCTTTTGCGAATCGCCCACACTTTATCGAGCTCTTCCTTCGTCAGCAGCATTTCTTCCCGGCGCGTACCGGAACGGCGGATGTCCAGAGCGGGGAAAATGCGGCGCTCGGCCAGACGGCGATCCAGATGAAGCTCCATATTGCCGGTTCCTTTGAATTCCTCGTAAATAATATCGTCCATCCTCGAGCCGGTTTCAACAAGCGCCGTAGCGAGAATCGTCAGGCTGCCGCCCTCTTCCACATTGCGCGCCGATCCGAAGAACCGTTTCGGACGATGGAAAGCGGCCGGGTCGATACCGCCGCTAAGCGTCCGCCCCGACGGCGGAACGACCAGATTATACGCCCGCGCCAGGCGCGTAATGCTGTCGAGCAAAATAACGACATCCTTCTTGTGCTCCACAAGCCGCAGCGCCCGCTCCAGCACAAGCTCCGCCACTTTAATATGATGCTCCGGCACCTCATCGAATGTGGAAGCGACCACTTCTCCTTTGACAGACCGCTGCATATCGGTCACTTCCTCCGGCCGCTCGTCGATCAGCAGCACGAACAGTTCGATTTCCGGATAATTCTCCGAAATGCTGTTGGCGATCTCCTTGAGCAGCAGCGTCTTGCCCGCTTTCGGGGGCGCCACAATCAATCCCCGCTGACCAAGACCGACAGGAGCGAGCAAATCCATGATGCGCGTGGAAAGTTTGTGTGGAGACGTTTCAAGAACCAGCTTTTTTTCCGGGTACAGGGGAGTAAGCGCGGGAAAATGAAGACGTTCCGACGCATGGTCGGGATTCTCGCCATTGACGGCGTTGACCTGGAGCAATCCGAAATAGCGCTCGTTTTCCTTGGGCGGCCTGCACTTTCCTGACACAAGGTCGCCGTTCCGCAAATCAAATTTTCGAATCTGGGAAGCGGAAATATAAATGTCTTCCGAACTCGGCAAATAATTGATCGGACGCAAAATCCGAAGCCTTCCGGCAAAATTTCCAGCACGCCCTGCATAAACATAAGGCCGCTCTTTTCGGCTTGCGCACGCAAGATGGCGAAAATCAATTCTTTCTTTTTCAGTTGGCCATAATACGGAATTTGAAACTGTTTTGCTAGCTTGTAAAGCTCTGTTAGCTTCATTTCTTCCAAATCGGCGATCTGAAGATCACTCAATACGCTCACCACTTTATTCAATTTTTTATTTCTATCAAGCTTTGCCGGAAAGGGCGCCGCCTATAACCGGCACCCTGCCGGTTTAATCCGAATCCCGCCAAACCTCCGCGCCAAGAAGACGAAGGTTGTCTACCAGATTGTCGTAACCCCGATCGATAAACTCTACACCGGAAACCTCGGTTACACCATCTTCGACCGCAAGCCCGGCAACGACAAGCGAGGCGCCCGCGCGCAAATCGGCAGCGCGCACTTTGGCGGCGTTCAGCCGGCCGCCTTCGATGATGGCTGTTCTTCCTTCGACGCGTATGTTGGCGCCCATCCGCATCAGCTCCGGCACATGCTTGAAGCGGTTGCTGTAAACATAGTCGCTCAGCAGGCTGACGCCTTTCGCTTGCGTAAGCAGGCTCGTCATCGGCGACTGAAGATCGGTCGCAAATCCCGGATAAGCCAGCGCCTTGACGTCGACCGCCGAATATTCCGGAGCGCCGACAATGCGGATCGACTCGTCAAACTCTTCGACGTTCACGCCCATCTCGCGCAGCTTGGCCGTCACGGCTTCCAGATGCTTCGGAATAATATTATCGATTAGAACGTCTCCGCCCGTGGCGGCGGCGGCAATCATATACGTACCTGCCTGTATGCGGTCGGGAATGATGGAATGACGGCAGCCATGCAGGCTTTCGACACCTTCAATGCGAATCGTTTCGGTACCGGCGCCTTTGATTTTGACGCCCATGGCGTTCAAAAGTGTCGCTACATCTATGATTTCAGGCTCTTTGGCCGCGTTCTCGATAATTGTCGCACCTTCGGCACGGGAAGCCGCCAGCATAATGTTAATGGTCGCTCCAACGCTTGCCACGTCCAGATAAATCTTCGCGCCCTTCAGCTTTTTCGCCGAAATGTGTACCGAGCCGTGATCGTTGCGGACGGTGGCGCCAAGCGCTTCGAAACCTTTGATATGCTGATCGATAGGACGGGGCTCGAAGTTGCATCCTCCGGGAAGACCGATCGTCGCTTCGCCGAATCTGCCCAGCAACGCTCCCATCAAGTAATAGGAAGCGCGCAGAAGCTTCACTTTGCCGTTCGGCATCGGTTTCGAACGAAGCGCGGACGGATCAATCCGGATCGTATCCCCGGTCCATTGCACGCTTGCTCCAAGCTCCTCAAGCAATTCGCAGTATACGGCCACATCGCTCAGATGAGGCAAATTGTCCAGCACAACTTCCGATTCGGCAAGAATGGACGCAGGCAGCAGCGCGACTGCACTGTTTTTGGCACCGCTGATCGCAACGGTTCCCCGCAGCGGGCGACCGCCGCGAATCAATAATTTCTCCATAACGTTTCCCAATCCTCCATTGGAAGAGAGCAAAGGTGAGAAATGCTTATCCGCAGGCCGCCCGCTTGCGAGCAGCCGCGTCAAGCATTGCAGAAGCCATCGAATTCAGGCCTTTCCGGGATGAGAGGCCGGGATCCGAATGTCCAGAACGGGCTTTATGTTGCCGACAGGAACGGTTGATGATGCGGTCTTCCGCATTGGTGTGGAAAAACCGCCTCGCCATATCGGGGCGGTCGTTTCCGGATATATGAGGTCGAGTTACGCTTGATTGCTGCTGCCGAACAGACGGATCTTTTCCCTTACGACTTCGATCATCGCATTGCGGGCAGGGGCCAAATATTTGCGCGGATCGTATACTTTGCTGTCGCCGCTCAATACTTCACGGATCGCGTTGGTGCAGGCTACCTGATTCTCGGTATTGACGTTGATTTTGCCTACGCCGGCCTGGATCGATTGACGGATCGCTTCGTCCGGTACGCCGGAACCGCCATGGAGCACGATCGGCACCGGAATCGCGTCAGCCACTTTCTGGATGATGTCATAATGAATTTTCGGCTCGCCCTTGTACATGCCGTGAGCGGTGCCGACAGCGATAGCCAATGCGTCAACGCCCGTCTCCTCATAGAAGCGGATCGCCTCTTCCGGCTTCGCAAGCGCGGCATGCTCTTCGTCCACGCTGATGTCGTCCTCGACGCCGCCGATCGTGCCGAGTTCCCCTTCGACCGATACGCCCATGGCATGAGCGGCCCGGACGACTTCCTTGGTCAGGCGGATATTTTCCTCCAGCGAATAGTGGGAGCCGTCGAACATAACCGAGGAAAAGCCGGCGCGGATACATTGCATAGCGACCTCGAAGCTGCTGCCGTGGTCAAGGTGAAGCGCGATCGGCAATCCGGACTTGCGGGCTGCCGCTTCCGCAATCGCCACCGTATATTCGATACCCATATATTTCAGGGCGCCTTCGCTAACCCCGAAGATGAAGGGCGATTTTCGGCAATAGCCGCTTCGGTGATCGCCTGTGCGAACTCCAGATTGTTCATGTTAAACTGACCGACCGCAAATTTGTTTGCTTTTGCTTTCGGCAAAAACTCATTCATCGAGACAAGTGGCATTGTTTCATATCCTCCCTAAAATGACCGTCTTAAAATCTCAAGCCCGTTCCGACTTGTCATACTGCGTTATTATACCATATTAGGACAGCTAATGGTAATGCCTCTTTCTGCATACCGTCCGGGTACAAAAAAAAGATCCTGAACCAATGTCAGGATCCGACTGCATAACGATTTTTCGGTTCGCCGCCGCGTAGCTGCATGTTGACCGCCATCCTCATTTCATCAATATCGAACGGCTTGGTGAAATGCATGAGCGCGCCATGGTCCGTCGCTTCCTTGATCATATCGAGTTCCCCGTACGCCGTCATCATGATCACCTTAATGTCGCGGTCGATCGACTTGATATGCTTCAAAATTTCGAGTCCGTCCATGCCTGGAATTTTCATGTCGAGCAGCACAAGGTCAGGCGACTCCTGCCTTACAATTTCCAGGGCCAGCTTGCCGTTGGGCGCTTGAAAAGTGACGTATCCTTCGCTGCTAAACACTTCCATCAGCAGGACGCGGATGCCGTTCTGGTCATCGACAATCAACACTTTCTTCTTCTCCAACTGCATTACCTCCCCGCTTGGTTGCGACGCGTCAAACGATTTGGCCATCTTTTCCATATTCATTAGGATATCTAAGTTATTCGCGTCAAAATTGCAGGAATCCTGCTAACAGAGGAATAAAAATGCAGAAGTGTCAGTTGGCGTAATGCAAAGCCGCGCGAACGAAGCCGCGGAACAGCGG
Organism: Paenibacillus cisolokensis; assembly: GCF_018403665.1. Taxonomy (GTDB): domain Bacteria; phylum Bacillota; class Bacilli; order Paenibacillales; family Paenibacillaceae; genus Paenibacillus_AH; species Paenibacillus_AH cisolokensis. The sequence goes on along the minus strand of NZ_BOVJ01000114.1, from coordinate 2,591 downwards.
CTGCGGCCGGTTCGGCCGGGACGTAAATTCCGGATGGAACTGCACGGCCAAAACCACGGATGGTCCGGAAGCTCCACCATTTCGACCAGCCGCCCGTCCGGAGACGTTCCCGAAATCCGAAGTCCCGCCGCTTCGATGCGATCGCGGTACTCGTTGTTGAACTCGTACCGGTGCCGGTGCCGTTCGTAGACCAGCTCGTCGTTGTATTCGCGCATGCCGAGCGATCCGTCGGCCAGCTTGCAAGGATAAAGGCCAAGCCGCATCGTTCCGCCCAAATCCTCGATGTCCTTCTGCTCCGGCAGCAAGTCGATCACCGGATGAACGGTCGAAGGATCGATTTCGGAGCTGTTCGCCCCTTCGAGCCCGAGAACGTTGCGCGCATATTCGATGACCGCCACCTGCATGCCGAGACAAATGCCGAAGAAAGGAACGCCCTGCTCGCGCGCATAACGGATCGCGATAATTTTGCCCTCGATGCCGCGATCCCCGAACCCGCCGGGAACGAGAATGCCGTGTACGCCCCGAAGCTCGTCCGCCACATTGTCCGGCGTCAACTCCTCGGCGTTGACCCAGCGAATCCGCACTTCCGAGTCGGCGTCGATGCCGGCGTGGCCGAGCGCTTCCACAATGCTCAGATAGGCGTCATGCAGCGCGACATATTTGCCGACGATGGCGATTTCCACCGACTTCGCCAGATTTTTGACCCGTTCAACGAGCTTCCTCCATTCGGTCATATCCGGCTCCGTCGCGGACAGCTTCAGATGCTGGACGACGATATCGTCAAGCCCCTGCTCGCGAAGCATAAGCGGTACTTCGTACAGCGTCGAGGCGTCGCGGCATTCCACCACCGCATTGGCGTCGACGTCGCAGAACTGGGCGATTTTCCGCTTCAAATCATCGGCAAGCGGATATTCCGTCCGGCATACGATCACGTTCGGCTGAATGCCGATGCTGCGGAGCTCCTTGACGCTGTGCTGCGTCGGCTTCGTCTTCACCTCGCCGGCAGCCTTGATGTACGGGATGAGCGTAACATGAATATACATCACGTTGTCTCTCCCGATATCGCTCTTGATCTGCCGGATCGCCTCCAGAAACGGCAAGCTTTCGATGTCGCCGACCGTACCGCCGATTTCCGTAATGACGACGTCGGAACCGGCTTCTCTGCCGGCGCGGAATACGCGATCCTTGATTTCGTTCGTAATATGCGGAATGACCTGAACCGTGCCGCCAAGGTATTCACCGCGCCGCTCTTTGGAAATCACGGTCGAATAAATTTTGCCAGTCGTCACGTTGCTGTTTTTGGACAAATTTATGTCGATGAAACGTTCGTAGTGGCCAAGGTCCAGATCCGTTTCGGCTCCGTCGTCGGTAACGAATACCTCTCCGTGCTGATAAGGGCTCATCGTGCCGGGGTCAACGTTAATGTACGGGTCGAATTTTTGGATCGTCACCTTCAGACCCCTGTTTTTCAACAGTCTTCCGAGCGATGCCGCCGTAATTCCTTTGCCTAGCGAAGATACGACGCCGCCGGTTACAAAATGTACTTCGTCACTTGATGATACCCTCCATGCCTCATGAATTAATGTTAGATTGCCCGCAAAACGGATGACTACTTCCCGAAAAAAACAAAAAAAGTGACACCCGTGTCCACGGGGCACTTTCCATGCTTTTATATCTATCCCAAAATGTTATCGAATCAGAAGCCCATGCAATAGTTTATACTCTGAACGGTAGCCTGTCAAGCAAGCCGTTGCGGCTTTCCGAAACGGCCGAAACGACGCCGTCCCGGATTAAAGGTGAACGGCAGACGCCCCCGTTTTCCGCAGAAATGAAGGCGTCTGCCGTGTTGCGAGCATGTGCCGGCCCGATGCGTTAACGATCGTCCTCAACGCTCTCGTCGTCCGGTTCGAAGTCTTCTTCCACTTCTTCCTCTTCATCCACTTCATTTTCAAACTCGTCGACCAAGGCTTCGTCTTCGAGCTCTTCGTCATCGACGACGACATCGTCGTCCACATCAACGTCTTCGTCGGCCTCGTCAAACAGATCCTCGGTATCGTCGTCGAAGATGTCGAAGCCGTCGTCATCGCCGGCATAGCTGTCAACTTCCTCGTCCGTGTACAAGTCCTCGTCGTCCAGATCGTCGTCGTCGTTAATGATCCGCGGACGTTTTGCGTTCGTCACCGAATCTTCGGAGCGCTCAACCGGATACCAGCGCTTTAATCCCCAAGTGTTGCCCCCTACGCAAGCGAAACGGCCGTCAATATTAATTTCCGTATATATCTGTGCGATGACTTGATCGAGCTCTTCGTCGGACAGTCCCCGGATTTTGGCAATTTCCGTAATGAGGTCCCGGTAGTAAAACGGCGTATTGGCCGCCTTCAAAACTTCGAACGCCAGATCGACCATCGGCATTTCCCTGACGCGTTCCGGGTCGAGTTTCAGCGTGAACTCGCTGCTCATATATGGACACTTCCTCTCGCTAACGTATCTGCTTACTATACTGTCTATCCATGTCATCCTATAGTAAAACCTATTTTTTCAAAAACAATGCGAGCCAGGCCCAGGACCGGCTTGAACCGAAATCATTGACC
>NZ_BOVJ01000113.1 GCF_018403665.1 Paenibacillus cisolokensis | reverse complement strand
TGTCAGATTCGTTAGATCGTAAATGGAAGCCTCAATCGTTAATGGAGGATCGTTAATGGAGGATCGTTAACGGAGAAGCGTATGAATTGCGTCCATGATGACCATACGATCCGCCATGCGCCAGCATGACCGCCGAAACCATATCATGGCGCACGGATGAACTCTCCCTTCGCTCCAATCGATTACCGCTTTATGAGCCGCAGCGAGGCGGTGTTAACCGGAAACGGGAAATATTTCCGATCTTTCCGCCCTCCGGACAGCATCGTCATATCTCCAACTTCCCCTCCTCCGGACAACTCCGCAAGCATCGTCCCACCCGCCGTCACATATACTGTACCGAGCTGCGGCCGGCCTGCATGTACAATCGGCTTCGCGGATATGCGCCATCCCGGAAACCGATCCATGAAACATCCACAAAAACTTAATGCTGCGAAAACGAGAAATTTACATATCGAATCTATAATTATGCGGGTAAAAAAGAGAGAGGGACATGCTCCCCATTCCAGATGAAAGGAGGGCAGAATGCGCGATTCATCCGGAGGGAGAACTAGTCATTAGTGCGCTATTCTTCCGGAGAGAGAACTAGTCGTTAGCGCGCGATTCATCCGGTGGGAGAACTAGTCGTTAGCGCGCTATTCTTCCGGAGGGCAGAACGAGTCGTTAGCGCGCGATTCATCCGGAGGGCAGAACGAGTCGTTAGCGCGCGATTCATCGGAAAACAGGCCCCGGCCCGGTTGAACGCCGGCAGAAACGTTTCATCAAACAATTGCGGTTTGGAGGTTCCTAGACGAATGAGGCAGATAAAACGTACGATTGCGCTCTTTCTATGCCTGGGCTTGCTTATTTCCGGGCTTTTGCCGGCTCAAGCCGTACAAGCTGCGGCGGAGAGCGATCCGCAAGCCCAAATCCTCGATACGAGACAGCTCGAAATCGCCCCGGATACTTATTATAACTGGTACGATATGAAGCTTCCGAGAGGGCTGGAGAAAGTACATACCGTGGAATTCCACCCCTCCAACCCCCATCTGGAGTTAATCGCGGGAACGAAAAGCGGCAAAGTGTACGGCATGCAAGGCGTTACGGCCATGGCCGCTTATTACGACAAACCCGGCCAACGAATCATTGCCGGCATTAACGGCGACTTCTATGATTTGTCGAAGTACGGAACCGGCGTGCCGAATGGCCTGTTCATGGGCGACGGCAAAATTCTCAATACGCCGGATGCGAACTATGCCGTCTTCCTGCTGGACAAGGACGGCACGACGCGATATGAGCCGATTCCGAAGCTGACCAGAACGGTCACGATTCACGGCGAAACCAGCAATATTACCCATATTAACCGGTATCGCGAGAACAATCAGCTCATCTTATATACGTTCGATTATGCGGACTCGACGAAAACGAACGAGTATGGAGACGAAGTCGTTTTGGACGTGCTTGAAGGAGAAGTGAAGCATGGCCAAACGATGAGGCTGAAGGTCGCGGAGATTCGCAAAAATGCGGGCAACACGCCTTTGGCCGAGGGGAAGGTCGTGTTGTCCGCAAGCGGCACGGCCAGGGCCGTTTTGGAAGGTCTGAATGTCGGAGACGAGATTACGGCCAACTTCGCTTTCCCTCCGGGATACGAAAACGTGGCGGTAGCCATGAGCGGTTACAGGCTCATACAAGACGGAGTCGTGCTGAGCAACGTTCCGGTTCAGGGCGTTCATCCCAGAACGGCCATCGGCACGAAAGCGGACGGCACGGTCGTCATGATCGAGATCGACGGAAGAGCGCCGGGATTCAGCGAAGGCGTGGAAACGTCGGAGCTCGGCCAGATTATGAAAGACTTGGGCGTCGTCAATGCGATCAACCTGGACGGCGGCGGTTCCTCCACCTTTATCGCCAGATTGCCGGGTGAATCGACGTTCCGCATGTTGAACCGGCCTTCCGACGGGGTTGAGCGGCAAACCGGGAATTCGCTTTTGTTGGTGAACAAGGCGCCGGCGGGCGACGCTGCCAAGCTTGTCGTTCAACCGCAGTTCGAGCGCGTGCTGACGGGAACCGCGCTTCCTTTTAAGGCAAAAGCCGTTGACGCGACCGGCCATCCGGCCTCCTTAACCGGGACGCTTTCATGGAGTGCCGACCCCGAGTATGGAACGATTGATGAGAGCGGGGTTTTTACGGCCGGATCGAAAGCCGGGATCGCCGCGATTGAGGTGACGGCGGAAGGCTTGTCGGGATCGGGACGTGTGGAGGTCGTCACGGAGCTGACCGATCTGAAATTCCCCGATGCGGAGAAAGCGATCGATTCCGGGGCAACCGTCACGCTTCAGGTCCAAGCGCTTCGGAATGGCCAGGAAATTATAGCCGACAACCGTTTGCTGGAGTGGAGAGTGGAAGGCGACATCGGCACCGTGGACGCGAACGGCGTATTTACAGCGACGACCGAGAGCGGCAAAAGCGGCAAAATTTTGTCAAATACGGGAATGTCGAGACATCCATGAATGTCAACGTCGGAACGCCGCCCGTCATTTTGGAAGATTTCGAAGGGAATCTGGACAAATACCACAAGACAGCCGGAGCCAACTACAACAAATCGGTAGCCAGCATTACCTATGAGGACGACTTTGTCCGCTTCGGCAATCAGGCGTTGAAGCTGGAGTACGATTTTACAGGAAAACCAAGCACGTCGGGAGCTTATCTCCAGGCAACGAACCCGGCCAATTATATTCAAATTCCCGGCTATCCGCAAAAATCGGCATGTGGGTTTACGGGGACGGCAGCGGGTATTGGCTCCGGGCGCAAATTCGCGCAAACGGCGGAACCGCGAGCGGCACGCCGCTAAACTTTACCGATGAAACGACGGGCGTGAATTGGACGGGGTGGAAATACGTAGAAGCGGACGTTCCTCCCGGATTGCAGCTTCCGCTCACGATGGATATGCCGGTTCGTCTTATGGCGACCGCAAGCAAGGTGAAAGGCGCGGGCGTGATCTATGTCGACAACATTCGAGCCGTTTACGGGCCGACCCAGGACGATTTCGACCCGCCGATCATCAAAGATATCGAGCCGGCGGAAGGCAGCACCATCCATACGAACACGCCGACTATTCGGGCCGTCGCGGAGGATGCGGGCTACGATCCTAAAGTACATCCGGGCACGACGTTAATCGACCCGGACAAAATTTTCGTTTATCTGGACGATGTTCTCGTTCCGCATACGCTATACCCTCCGGAGGGACGCATCGCGTATAAGCACGACATTCCGCTTGTGGACGGCCTTCATAAAGCGAAAATCAAAGTGCGCGATTTGTCCGGCAACCGAACGGAGAAAGAGTGGATCTTCAACGTCGATACCGGTTCGTCCAAGTTTGTGTACCACGCGCCTGCTGTCACGTATGCCGGGAACAGCTACACGCTCGATATAAAAGGAAGCAACGTAGCCGGCATTCATGCGGGCGAGCTGCAATTCCAGTTTGATGCAAGCAAGATCGAGGCGCTGCAATTTGTGCCGGGCGGCAAGCTGGGCGAAACGTTGGCGCAGGCCGAGATCAATCCGGCTGCAGGTTCCGTGAAGGTGACGTTCGACAGCTTAAACAGCGTGTCTCTTGCCGACGACGATCTTCTCGGACAGATTCAGTATCGGGTCAAACCGGATGCGACGGGGAAACATACGATTCAATTCCAGTCCGGCACCATCAAGCTGACCGAATCGCCGGACAAGGGCTGGACGTTCTTCGGCTTGCCTGTAGAGGCGGAGATCAAGCACGCTCTTGAGCTGAATTGGGATGAGTATGGCGTCGTGGAAGGTTATCCGACAACCTTCACCATTACAGACGAAGCGGGAGTGCCGGTTGAAGGGGTCAAGCTGCTCGTCGACGGCGTGGACCGGGGGACCACCAATAACGAAGGAAAGCTCGTGCTGACGGACCTGACCGGTACGGTGAAGTCGTACAACATTCAAGCGGTGAAAGGAACGCTGTACAGCCCTGTCCGGACACTGACCGTATCCAAGCTGTTCGGGACGGTCACGCCGTACAATGTCAATGTAAATATGGGCGCAGACCCGAAAAGCTCCAGAGGCTTTACTTGGCACACGCACCCCAGCGTCCAAACGACGGTCGTGGAATTGGCGAAAAAAGAAGGCTTCACCGGTTTCGACGGACCGAACGTCATCAAGGTAACAGGCGAAAACTCGTTATTTGTAACTTACGATCTCGGAACGGTTCGTGTGCATAAAGCTGCGGTGAGCGGACTGGAACCCGGTACGGAATACGTCTATCGCGTAGGCGACGGAGCAAGCCATTACAGCGCGCAAGGCTCGTTCGCCACTGCCCCTGCCGATGGCGAGAACTTGAAGTTTTTATTCTTCGGGGATTCCCAGGCGGCGGACAGCAACGGGTTTAACTTATGGGGCAACACGGTGGCGAAAGCCATGAACGAGCACCCGGATGCCGAGTTTATCGTTCATGCGGGCGATATGGTCGACTCGGGCCATCTCGAAGCGCAGTGGAATTGGTTCTTCGATAAGGCGAAGGATTACTTGATGAACACGACCCTGGTTGCGGTGCTGGGCAATCACGAGGTGACCGGAACGAAAGGCATCAGCGACTTTAATCAGCATTTCAACCAGCCGGGGAACGGATTGGAGAGCCTGAAAGGAACGAATTTCTCGTTCGATTACAAAAATGCGCATATTGTCGTGCTGAACAGCGAGTCCGAATATGCCGCCCAGAGGGAGTGGCTCCGTCAAGACCTTGCGGCAACGGATAAGAAATGGAAAATCGTCGCGTTCCACCGCGGTCCTTACGGCAGCATCTACGATACGGCGGAAGTCCGGGAGCAGTGGGTTCCGGTATTCGACGAATTCCAAGTCGATCTGGTCTTGAACGGACATGACCACATTTATCTGCGCAATTTCATGAAAAACAATCAAAAGGCGGACATGGGAGAAGGTACGGCCTATGTCGTCGCCGGGTCGACCGGACCCAAGTTTTACGATCTGGTTCCGAAGCCTTGGACGCAATTTTACGATCGGGAACAAAAGCAAATGTATGTGTCCGTGGAGATTATCGGAAACGAATTAACCGTTGTGACCAAAACGGTGGACGGAAGAGAAGTTGACCGTTTTACGCTCTCGAAGAAAACGGCCTCCTCTGTCGTCATCAGCAAGCCGGAGGTTCAAATCCCTTATGGCCAGTCGGTTAAACTGGACGCCTATGTGCTGCCTGAAAATGCGTTGGACCGTTCGGTTACTTGGTCGGTGTACAGCGGTCAAGACGTTGTGACCGTTACAGACGACGGTCTGGTGACCGCTACCGGTCTCGGTACGGCCGTTGTCCGGGCGACCAGCGTAAATGCCGATGTATATGCGGAAAGTCACATAACCGTGCTGGATGTCTCCCAGGCCATTCGCATCAGCGGTCCTGCCGAGATGGAAGCCGGAAGCTCGGCCCCGACGGTTACGGAAGCCGTATATGTATCCGGCACGAGAGTGCCGCTAACGGCCGGGGTACTGTATGAGAGCAGCCGTCCCGAAGTCGCGTCGATCGATACCGGCGGACAAATTACGGCGCATGCTCAAGGGGTTACCGTCATAAGCGCGGTCTATGAAGATTTGAAAGACAGTTATACCCTTGTCGTGAAGCCCCGTCCGAACCCGGTCACGGCTCTCGAATTGACCGGCAAGTCCAGCATCGTGGTGGGCGAAACGGTTCAGATCGCAGCCACAGCCGTCTATGCGGACAACAGCAGACAGGCCGTAACCGACGGTTTGAATTACAGCAGCAGCGATGAAGCGGTTGTTATCGTGGACGCGAAGGGAATGCTGCAAGGCATTCGCCCCGGAACGGCAACCATCACCGCGACGCTGGGATCGGTAGCAGGCACGCTGCAAGTCACGGTCCGTGAAGAGACGCCGGATACCGGCCCAAGCGAGCCGACACCAAGCCCGGCGCCTGGTCCGGTGCCCGATGAAGATGAAGAGGACGAGTGGACGAAACTGAAGGAGCAATTGAAATCCGGCAACACCGTCATCGAGATCAACGATCCGAATCTGGAGCTCAAACTTCCTGGAAGCGTGTTGGATCTGCTGCAGGATCAACCGTCCATCACGGTTAAATTTGCGAATGCGACCGTAGAAATCCCGGCCGCCGTTCTGGCGGAGCTTCTGGAGCTGGTGCCGGCTGCGCAGCGTTCGGACAGCGTCATTACCTTTAGCGCGACTCCGGTTCCGGGTGAAACGGTCGAACAAAAATTGAATTCCGCAGGGCGCCGGAGCGGGGTCGCGATCAAGACAGCCGGCGACGTGCTGGATTTCAACTTGACGGTTACGGCGAAAGACGGTAAAGCGATCTCATTGTCCGCTTTCAGCAAACCGATTAAACTGGCGCTCAACGTTCAGCCATCCGCAGACAAGCGTCTGGCCGGCATTTACTATATCGGCGACGCAGGCGGGCTCGAATATATTGGCGGTCAGTGGCAGGGAGACGCAATGGTTGCTTCCATCACGCATTTCAGCCTATATGCGGTTCTGGAATACAAGAAGACGTTCGACGACGTGGCGGAAAGCTACTGGGCGGCCGATCCCATTCGAGTGCTGGCAGCCAAACATCTGATTCAGGGAGTAAGCGAGCGCCAATATGCCCCGATGCGCAACGTGACCCGAGCGGAATTTGCGGCGCTCCTCGTTCGCTTGCTCGGATTGAAGGAAGAAGCGAAAACGGCGTTCGCCGACGTATCGCCTGGAGAATGGTTTGCGCAGGACGTGGCGAAAGCCGTGAAAGCGGGCATTGTGAAAGGGATAAGCTCCGAGACGTTTGCGCCTGATGCCCGGATTACAAGGCAAGAAATGGCCGTGATGGCCGTTCGCGCCTACCGATATGCCGCTGCGAACGGTAAAGGCACGGGCATGGCGGCGCCCTTCACCGACCTGACGGACGCCCCGGCCTGGGCTCGTGAAGCGGTCGGAACGGCATACGCGCTCGGCCTCATTCAAGGGCGGTCGGAAACCCGCTTCGATCCGGGTGCGACGATGACACGCGCCGAAAGCGCGCAAGTCGTTTACAATCTGCTGAAACGGCTAGACAACATATCGCCATAACGCGGCATTGAAAAGCAATGGCTCCCCGACCGGGGAGCCATTGCTTTTACCAACGGCAAAGAACGGCAGCGAATCTCGTAATTGCGGTTCAAAACGCTCCTTCTCCGGAAATGGCATAAATGGTAATTGCTGAGATTCAAAAAGACTTAAAACCTTTTTTCTGTTGTTGGACTCGGCTATTTTTTTAGGCGACATTCCCTCTTTGTTTTCTTTATGGAAATCAGCCCCGAACTGCAGCAGCAATTGGATGTATTCCATTTTATAATTTCGTTTTACAGCATAATGGAGAGCCGTATTGCCATCCTCATCAGCGAAATTTACATTTGCCCCGTTTTGTAAAAACCATTCTGCCATACCGAACCTTTTCCATGTAAACGCCGCAAGAAATGCGGCATCCTCAATCTCCGCTCCATATTTTTGAATAGATCGGCCGCTTTGACATCATCGTACCAAGCGATGGCAAACATGCAATGATTGGGGTCTGCGCCTGCGGACAGAAGATAGGTATAAAGCTTTTCATTTCTTCCCCGTGTATACGTGTACCAAAGCGGGGTAGCGGGAAAAAACCGCACCGGTCGGGAATTTTATGAATGGAATTGATGTCCATGCCGCTTTCAAGAAGCAGCTTCAAAATTTGCAGACTCGCTTCAACCTTTTGCGGATCAGTGGAAATATCAAGACCGCACAAATAATGGAGCGCATTTTTGCCGTCCTTTTCCGACCATTGAGTCCACTTTGCGTCTTTGCGGAGCAATTCAGTCCCCTTTCATGATTGCCTAAGCGACCAGGCTCCGAGCCTGGAACGGCGAATTCCTCTGCTCCATAAATTCATGACGCGCTTCCCCTTTAGCATGATTTGGCAATTGACAGTTTTGGATTACAATTGTAATATTTAATCGTGGATTACAGCTGTAGTCGACGGAAGGAGAGTTACGGATGAAGCAGATTCCCAAGATTTCGGACGCGGAGTGGGAGGTGATGAAAGTTTTTTGGGCGAAAGCCCCGCTGACCGCAAACGATGTTATCCAAGCTTTGGAAGGTAGTAAGGATTGGAATCCGAAAACGATACGAACGCTTATTAAACGGCTGGTCGAAAAAACGCCGTCGGTTATAAACAGGAAGGCCGCAACTATTCCTATTTTCCGCTCGTTCAAGAAGAGGAATGCGTGCGATCCGAAACGAGGTCGTTTTTGAAACGCATTTACGGCGGCGCGTTGAAACCGATGATCGTCAACTTTCTTAAGGAAGAGCAATTAACGAAAGAGGATATCGAAGAACTGAAACGCATCCTGGATGAAAGAAGGGATTAGGTCGGATGGCTTCTCTGCTAACGGACGTATTTTACCGGGTCTTATCCGTTTCGGCGATGGCAACGGTGCTGGTCCTCCTCATCTTCTTGGTGAGATGGCTGCTGAAAAACCAATTAAAGCCGCGCTGGACGTATTGGCTATGGATGCTGCTGGCCGTGCGTTTGCTTCTGCCCTGGACGCCCGAAAGCTCCTTTAGCGTGTTCAACCTCATCCCGCTGGAAACGAACGAAACGTCGACGGCGAGCCATCGTGCGGCGCTGGAAAACGAACCCGCAGCCGAATCGAAGCCCGCTTCCGAAGCGGCAGCACCGTTACAACCAACCGAACCGGTCGTCCAGCCGCCATGGAGCGGATTAACGGGAAGCATGCCGGAAACGAAGTCCTTCCCTTGGATGCCGTTCGTATCCGTGGTTTGGCTGATCGGAGCCGTAACGATGCTCGGCTATATTCTCGCGGTAAACATGCGTTTCTCGATGAAAATCAAAAAAGAACCGCCAGTCACCGATCCAAAGGTGAAATCCGTCTTCGAGCAATGCATCCAAGAGATGAAGGTGAAACGGCAAGTCGCTTTAATCGAGTCGAACCAAGCTTCAACACCGATGCTCGCGGGCGTCGTACGGCCTAAGCTTTTGATGCCCGGATACGCTTTAAACACGCTGAATGACAGCCAGCTCAGATACGTATTTCTGCATGAATTGTCGCACGTCAAGCGAAACGATATCGCGGCCAACTGGTTAATGAACGTCCTGCTTGCCTTGCATTGGTTCAACCCTTTGCTTTGGTACGCATACCGCAAAATGCGGGAAGATCAGGAAATCGCATGCGATTCGTTGGCGCTGACCCGCATCGGCCCTGACGAGTCCAGGGACTACGCGGCCGCCATCATCAAACTGCTGGAGGCATTTGCAAGCCAAGTGCGTTTAGCCGGCGTGGCAAGCATATCGGGAAACAAAAAGGAATTAAAGAGGAGAATCATCATGATCACGTCACTGAAAAACAACTCCTACAAAATGTCGCTGCTCGGCCTTGCCGTCATCTTGATCATCAGCGGATGCGCATTAACGAACGCGAAATCCGCCGGCAATGCGGGAGCGGGCAACGAAAACGCCCAAAACGAAGCGCCTGCCCAAACCGACATTCCCGTTCAGGACGAAGATGAGGTTCAAGAATCGAATCCAAGCAGCGATTTTGCGATCCGAGCTAATGGGAAGCTGATCTCGCTCAAAGATTTCGACAACCAGATACGCTTGGCGGAAATATTGGGCGAGCCGATTTCCGAGAACACGGAAACGCTCGGCGACGGGGCCGATACGCATACAGGCTCTCAAATCAAAACATTGACGTATGACGGATTGCAGCTTACCTTGTTCTCGGCCGATCAGGATCAATATTGGGTCATGAAAATGGACGTTGCCGGCGGCGAATACGCTACGGCGAAAGGAGTTCAAATAGGCGATACGGTGGAGGAAATCCAGAAGCTGTACCCGGATATCGAAATCGCCAAAGACGGAAGAACCGATCCGAATAACTGCGCCTATGAAATCCGAAACGACGAAGAATCGAATTACTTGTCTTTTGAAGTAAAAGACGGCATCGTTGAACATATATCGGTTTATCATCTTATACCATAACAAGTCGCTTGCGAAGCATCTACTATTTCGTCCGCAAACAGTGCATCGCCGCGGGTTACATCGCATGTCTGAAATTAAGAGAAATTGGGTGAATACTTAAACCATAAAACTCGATGATTGATTTTGTTCTTAAAGTTTGTTATTTTATTTGAAGGTGGGTTCCTCTTTTTTACAGGAGGATACTAAACATGTACGATGTTTTTATCTTTACTCTTATCATCGTTCTTATTTTCATGATTCGTGAGTTTCATGGTTTTCATTCTATTTCTTTTAAATGTAGCGCAAAAGTAGATTTTGTAAAAAATGAAAAGATGAAATCAGATAGTCTTTCTTCGGCAAATAAAAACTAAGTAAATTTCAAGAGGTTACCCACCTGCTTAATTAAGCAGGTGGGTAAAAACAAATATTATTTAAATGATATATCTATTAATTAAATAAATACAAAAGCTGTTCCTAATTCCTTGAGGAACAGCTTTTTTTTATTATAGTACATTTTCATTCATGGTGGTGGCCGTAAGGTTATGGGATTTAGGACAGCCCCTTCAATATCCATTGTGGCAATTATTATTACGCGACGCTGCTCGCCTCGACGGCCACGGACTACCGCTGCTTGCGGGAACGTTTGAAATACAGAAGCTCATACATAACGGGCACGACGACCAGTGTAAGCAGCGTCGAGCTTGCGAGACCGCCGATGACGACAACGGCCAATCCGCTGGAAATGATGCTGCCTCCGCCCAAGCCGGCAGCAAGCGGCATTAGTGCGCAGATCGTCGCGATCGCGGTCATCAGAATCGGACGAAGTCTCGTTCCGCCGGCTTCGATCAGCGCTTCCCGGATCGTCATGCCGCGTTCGATCTGCTGCTGCACGCGTTCGACCAGCACGATCGCATTCGTGACGACGATGCCGATCAGCATCAGAAACCCGATCAGGCTGGAAATCGAGATCGGTTCTTGGGCGATCAACGTTCCGGCCAGCCCGCCGATCAGGGCGAACGGCAGCGAGAACAAAACGGCGAGCGGCGCCCTTCCTTCCCGGAACGTAACGACCATGACGATGTAAACCATGCCGATCGCTACAAGCATCGCGATCGCCATATCGCTCAGCATCTGGTCGATTTCCTCGTTGCTCCCGCCTAATGTATAGGTGACGCCGTCCGGCAGTTCCAAAGCTTCCAGCTTCTCGACCAGCTCCGCATTGACTTTGCTGACGTTCTTGTCGGTAATCTTGGCGGTGACGGTGGCGTACTCGGCGCCGTTTTTCAACTGAAGATTGCTCGGGAGGTCCACCTCGCTCACGTCCGCGATATCTTTTACAGCGATTTCCGTCCCCTGCCGTGTGCGCAGCTTCAGGTTGGCGATGTCTTCGGCGGAGGCAAGAGATTCCCCGGATAGAGCCAAATACAGATCATTCGCCGACGTGCCGTCCCCAAGACGTCCGATTCTCGTTTCCGTCAAAAACGGACGAAGCATGCCGGACGCTTGTGCGACGGACAAGCCTTGCTCGGATGCGTCTTGTTGGCGCACCGCAATCGAGATGCCCTTTGTTCCGTCCTGCAGATTGCTGCTTACGTTTTCCGTGCCTTCCATTCCTTCGATGGCTTCGATCATAAGATCGGCCGCTTTGCGAATATCGTCCATGGATGGGCCCGTGACGGTAATGCTGATGCGGCCTCCGCCGCCTTCCCCGTCTTTGAACAGATTGAACTGCGCTCCTTCCGGCACCTTCACCTTATCGTTCATTTCCTCGATAAACTCGTCTATATCGGCGTCCGGTGACAACCCGATAAACCAGTCGGCATGATTGACAGCAACGCCTTGCCCGGAGGTGTCTCCCACCGTAACTTGCGAGTTCGTCACAGCGGCATGCTCCCGGATGATGGCGTCGATCCGTTCCGCTTCTTGTTTTACCGCATTCAGACTCGTCCCTTTCGGCATGCTCATCGAAGCGAAAGCATACTTGTAATCCGTTTCGGGCAAAAACGTAACGCCTATGGCACCCGTAAAGATCGGCGCAAGGCTGCCAAGGAACAACAGCGCCGCCACCGACAGCACGGCGAATTTATGCTGGAGCGACCAGTGCAACACCCGCTTATAGCCCCTGCTCAACGCAGATTCGCTCTGCTCTTTCGGACGGTGATGTTTCATGAGCCACCATGCCGTCAGCGGAACGACCGTATAGGCGACGAGAAGCGATGCAAGCAGCGCGAACGTTACCGTAAGAGCAAACGGCCGGAAAAATTCCCCGCTCAACCCTTGAAGCAGTCCGAGCGGCGCGAATACGGCTATCGTCGTCAGCGTCGAAGAAGTGATCGCTTTGCCGACTTCTATCGTACCGTCCAGAATCATCTCTTTGGTTGCCTTTTCCTTTTGCAGGCGGCGCACGATATTCTCAATTACGACAATGCTGTCGTCAACCACTCGGCCGGTGGCGACAGCCAAGCCGCCCAGCGTCATAATGTTAAGCGTAACGTCCGTAAAATATTTGAGGCAGATGATGGCGATCATCACCGACAACGGGATCGACACGATCGCGATCAGCGTCGCCCGGAAGTTCCGTAAGAAGAACAGGATCAGGATCGACGCGAACAGCGCCCCAAGCCCGCCTTCCCGCACCAACGTGTTGATCGACTCTTTGACGTCGGAAGCCCGGTCATACATAATCAGAAAATCGATATTGCTTTGTTCCTTCGCATTATCGAACACTTTCTGCACCTGGTCGGACACTTCGACCGTATTGGCGGTTCCGGTCTTGACGATATGGAGATTGATGCTCGGCTCGCCGTTGGTCATGCTGATGACACTCGCCTCTTTGCCTTGCTCGATTTGCGCGATATCGCCCAACGTGACCCGGTTGACCGGGGATACGACCAGCTTTTTCAAATCGTCGACGGTCCGAATGTCGCCTTGCACGAACACCGGCAAATTGGAATTCTTCATCGTCACCTCGCCGAGCGGGACGCTCAGGTTGTTCGTTTGCAGCGCCATTTGCACTTCTTCGTACGTGACACCGAGTGCTGTCATGCGGGGAGCGTTAAGCCGGATATACACCCCGTCGTCCTGCAATCCGAAGGTTTGAACTTCGGCGACTCCCTCGATCCCTTGAAGTTCCGGAATGACGGAATCTTTGACGAATCGGACCAATTCCTCCGAATCATCTCCCTCTTTGGCAAAACCGATGTGTACATGATCGGTTCGCTCGAGGTGGAGTAATACGCGACCTCGGGTTTTTCCGCATCCTCCGGCAGTTGAATCCCGCCGAGCGCTTCTTCCACTTTGCTCTTTTTCTCTCTCATGTCGTCGCTGTAGCTGAATTCCAGCTGCAGGAAAGAAACGCTGTTCGCCGATTGCGAAACGATGTTTTTGACTCCTTCCACATTGCGCAACGTTTTCTCCAACGGCATTGTCACTTGACTTAGCACTTCGTTCGGAGCCGCACCGGGATAGACGGCGGTCACAAAGATTCCCGGAAACGACACGTCGGGAAGCTGCTCCTGCTTAAACTTGCCGGCCGAGTATACGCCGCCAATCGCAATGAGCAATACCAGCAGAACGACCGCTACCGGATTGCGGAGTGAAAATCGGGTAAATTGTTTCATCTCTTTACTGCCCCTTCCATGCCAATGAGGTGATTCGACAGATTGCATCCGATCGACGATTCGTGCAGCAACCTCCGATTTCGATCGATTTAATCTGCTATTCATTGTAAGTTGGCACGGAACCGGTCAAAACCATCCGCAGAATGGCATGGAACTCGGACTTTGGGCGGGGAGGCGACTGTCCTAAAGTCTCATGCGAACATACAATCGCTGACAGGCTGTTGTCATGAAACTGATGCATAATGTACGTTGTGGACTGGACCGGAATTCCCGAAGTTTGAAGGATTTGGCGGAACATTGTAGAACTAAAGGCCTGTAATTGCGACAGTGAGGTGTAGCCCGTTGAACTCCCGGTTTCGATTTAAATTGTCACTGACGATGATTGTTTTTGCCGTCGCCATTTCGTTTACGATCGCCATCACCGATTATGTCAGGCTGCGCGAACAAGTTGCCGCCAACGGGCAGTTGCAGGTGCGGCATATCGAAAACGCGGCGCTCGATTCGTTAAGAACGGTGGAGAAAGCCTACGCTTTGTTCGGACAAGATATCATTGCCGAAATGAAAGAAAGCGCATCGTATCTGGCCGACAAATATATGGAGTCCCCGGCCTTTGACGAATGGGACTTTCAGCAATTGAAAGAGCAGCTCGGTTTCGATATTTACATCATCGATGAAAACCTGGTCATTACGCATAGCAGTTACCAGGAAGACATCGGCCTCAACTTTGCGAAATGCTGCCGGAAACTGGCGGCCTTGCTGGAGGAAAGAAGGCAATCGGGCGGATTTTACAACGACGGACTGGATATCGAACAATCGACGGGGCAAGTCAAAATGTACGGCTATTTGGCTACCCCCGACAAAAAGTACATCATTCAGCTGGGCCTGTCGCTTCAGGACGGGGCTATTTTTCAGGAGTTCGATTTTCTCGAGGAGATTGCCAGACGGACAGCGCAGTATCCTTCTCTTTACGAAATCAATGTTCTCAACATCGGGGGCATCTCGTTCGGCAAGCCGGTCGAAATCGGAAAACTGACCGAAGAAAGGCGGCACGCTTTCGAACGGACGCTTCAAACCAAACAGACGACGGAATTCAGCGGAATATGGAACAACGAACCGGCCGTTTACCGTTACGTTTATTATGTCTCGGATTTCGACCAGGGAACAGGCAAAAATAAAGTGTTGGAAATCATATATAGCAATGCGGAATTGCAAGCGGTCCTTCAAAGCCACAAAAAAACATTTATTGTCCAATTGTTCGGGATTCTCGTCATTTCGGTCGCGCTCGCTTCGGTCATTTCGAGATGGGTCGCCAAGCCCATGTATCTGGCTTTTCACGACAGTTTGACCGGGCTTAAAAACCGGGCCGCTTTCAATGAAATGCTGCAGTCGATCCTGAAGGAAAACAAAGGAACGACCGCTTTAATGATGATCGATGTCGACAACTTCAAATGGATTAACGACTATTTGGGGCATGACGCGGGGGATCGCTTTTTGCAAAATGCGGCACAGCGCATTCTCTCGATCGTTCGGGAAGAGGATATCCCTGTCCGATGGGGCGGCGACGAATTTGTGATCATTATGCCGAACACGACGAAGCAACAAGCGGAAGCCCAGGCCGGGCTGATCATCGCCGCCATTCGCGACAGCTGCGATCCGCGCGCAGAGGATCGGATAACCGTCAGTATCGGCATCGCTTTGGCCCCGGAACACGGGACCGACCCGGAAACGCTGTGCAAGCAAGCGGACATTGCCTTATATGCCGCGAAGGAACAAGGGAAAAACCGGTATCGGGTGTACTCCGCATCTATCTGATGGCCCTAAAGGCCGCATCAAACGATAAGCGCATGCCGCCTCCCGGGTGACATGCGCTCGTTTACGTTTCCATCATCCTTTGACGGCGCTGGAATACGCGCCCTGGATGAAATATTTTTGGAACAGGACGAACACGACCAAAATCGGAAGCAGCGCGATCATCGCGCCGGCCGCGACCAATCGTGTATTGGTGACGAACGTTCCTTTCAGCTTGTACAATCCGATCGTCAGCGGATAAAGCTTTTCGTTCTCGATTACGAGATACGGCCACAGGAAGTTGTTCCAAGCGCCGATAAAGCTCAATATGCCGAGGGTGGCCAGCATCGGCTTGACCATCGGGAACATGATCGACGCCCAGATGCGAAGCACGCCTGCGCCGTCGATGACGGCCGATTCTTCCAGCTCTTTCGGGATGCCGACGAACGCCTGCCGCATCAGGAAAATGCCGAAGGCCGATACCGCTCCGGGCAAAATGACGCCGGCGAATCCGCCCAGCAGTCCAAGCTTGTTCAAGATCAGGTAGATCGGAATCATGGTCACTTCGCCGGGAATCATCATCGTGGCGATAATGATGATGAAGATCAGCTGCTTCCCGCGGAAATTCATGCGCGCCAACGGGAACGCCGCCAGCGAGCAAAATATGAGCGGGAGAAGGACGCCGAAGAAGGACAGAATGACGCTGTTCCACATATAAAGCGGAATCGGGAGCGAGTTCCAGACCGTCATATAGTTTTCGAACGTTAAATTAACCGGAATCAGCTTCGGCGGCATCGAGAAAATCGCTTCGTTCTGCCCTTTCAGGGAAGTGGATACGGACCAGAGAAAGGGGACGATCGTGACCATGGTCATCGCAATCAGAAAAACGTAGGAAATGATCCATCTGATCAGTTTAGGTTTTGTAATATTCACGTTGTTCGCACCCTCCCCTCATTCTTTATCCAACGTCCGCTGATTCAGCATCGACAGCACGAGAATGACTGCAAACAGGAGGAACGATATCGCGGATGCGTATCCCATGTTCAGCGACGTAAACGCCTCTTCGAACACCAGATATACGACAGTCGTCGACGCGCCGATCGGGCCGCCCTGCGTCATCGTCAGCATCAACGTAAACTCTTTGAATGCGGACATCGTGGACACGACGGCGACAAAGAAAATCATCGGTCTCAGCATCGGGAACGTAATATTGAGATGCTTCCGCCAAAAACCCGCTCCGTCCAATTCCGCGGCCTCATATAAATCCGACGGAACCGACTGCAAGCCCGCCAGATAAAACAGCATGTAATAGCCGAGTCCTTGCCATACCGTTACAATGCCGAGGCTCGGCATGACTACTTTGGTACTGGTCAGCCATTTCACAGGCTCGATGCCGAGCAAGCTGAGAAAATAGTTGAAGATGCCGTCGCTCGCGAACATCCACTGCCACAGGAAAGCGGTGACGACGACCGAGACGAGAACCGGGAAGTAGAAAATGAGCCGGAACACTTTGACCCCGAGCAGCTTCTGGTTGACCAGAATGGCCAGAAATACCGGCAGCACGACCAGCGCCGGCGTAACGAGAATCCAGTAATAGAACGTGTTCTTCATCGCGTTCCAAAATTCGGAATCCCGCAGCACTGCCATATAGTTCTTCAATCCGACCCAATCCATCGGCTGAAAGACGTTATAGTTCGTAAAGCTCAAAAAAAAGGCGATGAATGCAGGTATAATACTGAACGCCATCAGAAGCAGGAGCGCCGGAGTCAGAAAAAACCATGCATGCCTAGTTTTGTACATCGGACACCTCCCGTAAATATGTTCCGTCTAGCCGCAGGAAAGAACGGCTAGACGGAGGACGTGTTGACACGTGGTTCTGATTATTCGGTAGCCAGAAGCTTGTTCACTTCGGCTTCCGCATCGTTAAGCGCTTGCTGCGGATCTTTGCCTTGTACGAGCACTTTTTGGAACTCTTCGTTCAGCACTTTGTTGATCTGCGAGATGTTCTCGACCGGCGGATACATGTTTTCCGAATACTCCAGCTGCTTGGCTGCGAGGTACAGACCTTTTTCCGCCGGATCGGTGGAGTCTGCGCCTTTCGTGAAATATTCGTCAGCCGCGGCCGATTTGACGGAAGGCAGAATCGCCACGATTTTGCTGAATGCCAGCTGATTCTCGCCATTCGTAATAAACTTCGCGAATGCTGCCGCTTCCTCTTTATGCTTGCTGCTTTCGGCAACGGCGATGTTCATGATGGCGACGTTGACTTTGCCGGATTTGCCCATAATGGCGCCCGTCGCATCGGACTTCTCGTACACTTCCGGCGACAGGTCCTTCACCTGACGGAACAGCTGCGGCCCGGTTGCCCAGAACGCGATTTTCTCCTGCGCGTACCATTCGTTCGGCTTCGCCTGGCCGAGCAGCAGTTCGTCCGGAATGAGGCCCTCGTCGTATCTTTGTTTAAACTTTTTGAGGAGCTCGAGCGCTTCCGGCGTATTGAACGCCGCTTTCGTATAGTCGTCGGATACGACCTTGATCCCTTCTTGAGGAAACGTCAGCTGGATGCCGCTCGTCGTGAAGCCGTATGCTCCCGTTTTTTCCTTGATGGCCTTGGACATTTCCCAGGCTTCTTCTTCCGTCTTCGGCGGTTCGGAGAAGCCGGCCTTCTCCAGCAGCTCTTTGTTATAGAGCGTTACGCTGTTGGACAGATACCACGGAATAGCGTAGGACACGCCTTTCAGCTCGCCGGCCGACCAGACGCCTTCGAAATACTGGTCTTTCACGTCTCCGGCCAGTTCGTCCATATTCGCGAGAGCGCCCAATCCGGCCAGCTTCTTCAAGTAGTCGGTGTTCAGGTTCATAACGTCGGCCAGACTGTTCGAAGCTGCCGCGGTGAGCGTCTTCTGTTCGACCGCGTCGTAAGGGATATCCTGCCAATTCACTTTTACACCGGGGTTCTGCGCTTCGAAATCGGCGATGACGCCGTTAATGTAATCATCGAATGTAGGGCTGAGTGAAATCGTCCAGAACGTAATTTCTTTTGTTCCTCCGCTACCTTCCGCCGCGTTGCCTTCTCCGCCCGAGGTTTGCTCGTTTCCGCTTCCGGATCCGCCTCCGTCCCCGGTGCTTCCGGTTCCGCTGCTTCCGCCGCCGCCGCAAGCGCTGACAAAGAGTGCGAGGGCCGCGATCAAAATAAATAGCTTGCTCTTCCTGACCATACCTTTTTCCCCCTTACATGTAATGTAGGATTTTTTCTCCCTAAATAAAACTTAAGATGAAAATTACCTCCACTTCTATCATATTACGATTTTCCGGTCTCGTCAATTTATTCATCGATAAAATTTCGGAAAATTCGACATTCTCCGTACTCTTGATTATATTTCCGGCCAGTGCATCTGAATGCCCTGCTCCGCAAGCAGTTCCTGGAATTGCCTAAGATGCCGCTTGTTCTCGCGAATTTCCTTTGGACTTACGCGATTGGAGATCGCATAGGCCGCCAGATAACCGGCTGCTTCCCCGATGTTCCATTCCGTCGGATGAAGGCGGTAACACCCGTTCGTAATCTGGGTTGTGCCGATATTTTTGCAGGCGGGCAGCAAATTGTTCAATCTAACCGGAATGAGTGCGCCCAGCGGAATTTCGTACGGATAGGTCGGGATGTAGAAACCGCGGTTCGATCGGGTCGTCGGATGCAGATCCAGATGATAACTGCCGACGCCGACGCTGTCCTCGTAACGAAGAATGCCCTTGCTTCCGCGAATTTCTTTGCTGACGTCTCCTTCGGTAATCGTGTAGACCGCCTTGATTCTGCGCGATTCCCGTATATACGGATGCTTCGCCAGCCCGTCCTCGGTCCCGAGCACGTCCGGGCGCAACCGGATTCCCCGGTACCCTTTGCCCCCGTCCGGGCGCGGAGCTTCCGTCTGCAGCCAGTATACGAGCGAAAGGCTCAGCTGCCGGGCCGACTCGAGATGCTCGAGCCGCTCCGCCTCGGGAACGTCGATCACCGGTCCGAGAAAATAATCGTTTTGCGGCCAGTTGACCAGCGTGATGTCGCTTTCAAACAGCCCGTCCCGGAACTGAGATTTGTCGATAATTCGCCGGTACGTCCACAGCGACGGAATGTTCCTGTCATTGGGAAACAGCTCATACCGCTTGGCGACCGCCGGATCGGCCGGATCGCTGCTGATCCAGCCGAGCAGCGGATAGCGGGAGAAGCGGGGGACGAATCGGCGCCAAAAATCGTACTGTTCCGGCTTGTCGATCGTTTCCTCCCGGCCTTCTACGAAGTCCAGCGCGAAAACATGCGTAATCGCCTGCATATCGAGCGGATCGGCGGCGTCGGGCGCATGCGGCTCGCCCGTCTCGTCCCGGGCTTCGGCTCCCGTGACATATTCGGCTCCGGCAAGCGGGAGTACGTCTCCGCACTCCGTCGCATCCAGAAAAAATTGCCCGGTCAGCGTTACCCGCCGGCCGCTGTCCGTATGCTCGACCGTCACCGATCGAACCTCATCATGACCGGAGGCGGCTTCTACCGGCCGGTATCGGTAAAGAACGGTGATCCGGCCGCTGCTGACATAGGGAGCGAGCATATCCTCGATCACCCGCAGCGCCGCCTTCGGTTCGTGGCACAAGCGGCTGACCCAGCCGTTCCCCGGATTCAGCTGCGGATGATGGCGCGCTTCATCCGTCAGCGGATAATGACTCGTATAGTATGCGCGCACGCGATTGCGAAATTCGCGGTAGGTGGCGGTACAGCCGAATTGCTCGATCCATTGGTGCTCATCCGGCGGAACCGCCTGACTTGTCAGTTGTCCTCCGAGCCAATCGGTTTCTTCGGTCAAGACGACGCTTCGCCCCATTTTGGCGGCTGCCAGGGCGGCCATGCAGCCGCCCGTACCGCCTCCGACGACAATGACATCGGCCGATATCCCGCAAGCGACCGTTTCCACTTTTGACCACCTCGATCTATACTTTTTCTTTCGCCAGTCTGAAGACCGACAGCTCCGCCACGTACCGCTTCGTAATTTCCTGGGGCCGGGTAATGGCCGTACCGACGACAACCGCATAAGCGCCCAGCTCCAGCATTTTCACGGCTTCCTTCGGCGACCAGATTCTTCCTTCAGCAATAACGGGAATGGATAATTGCTTGACGGCGCGTTTCACCAATTCATAATCGGGTCCGGCATTTTGCGGAGAATAGGACGTATAGCCCGACAGCGTCGTCGACACGCAGTCCACGCCTAGCGATTCGGCATATTCGGCTTCTTCCATCGTGGAAACGTCCGCCATAATCGGCTGTCCTTGCTCCTTCATGGCCGTAATCAACGATTCCAGCGTTTCCCCGTTCGGCCGGCGGCGCCGGGTCGCGTCAAGCGCCACGATATCGGCGCCTGCCGTTATCAGCTGCTCGACTTCCTTCCATGTCGGCGTTATAAAGACTTCGCTATCCGCATAATTTTGTTTTACCAAACCGATAACCGGCAAGCCGGTAACTTGTTTGATCGCGGCGACATCTTCCGCTCCATTGGCGCGGATGCCGACGGCGCCTCCTTCCTCCGCCGCCCGCGCCATCCTCGCCATAATATGCGCTCCATGCAGCGGTTCATGTTCGAGAGCCTGGCAAGAAACGACCAGTCCGTTTCGAAGCTGCTCCAACATGCTGTTCACACGAACTCACCTCCTTTTATATCGTTCGAAAAGCCGGTTAATCTGCAGCGACGACACGGGTTTTCAAACCGACTTCGAACATTCTGCCCCATGGCATATAGCAATCGTCGATCACAATGCGATAGTTGTCATCGTCAATGCGGGATTGCACAAATTTATAGAGCTCTTCCTTCACGATGCCCGACACTTGGCCGCGCTGGCCGTCGACCTTGAAATAGTCGAATCCCAGGCCGGGCAACACCTCGTTCGTCACGTAATGGCGGACATGCGCGCAATAGCCCGCATCCTCCACAAACCGCAAGGACAGAAAATCCCGGTGCGCCGCGGTATTGCCATAAATGGCGAATATCATCCCTTGGGCGATGCAGGTTCCGAGCGAATTGGAGCTCGTATTCCAGCCTGCGTAGCCGGCCAGGCGGAACAGCAGCTTCCGGGCGCGCAGCAGCTTGAGCAAACCGAGATCCGCACCGTTCGCGAAGGCTACATCCGCCACGATGCACGGCTTGCGCAAATGACGAATCGCATAATCGGCCGTTTCGACCAGCTCCGCGATGTTGCGCCCGACATGATAGCCCGGATTGGCGTCATGCTGCGCGACCGCTTCCATCATCGTTTCGCCCGGCGCATTGACGCACAGGACGAGATCCGCGTCGGCAAGCGACGAAGCGACCAGCCCTCCGGCGGCAAGTATGTGATATTTCACGCTCTCGTGCAGATCGCGGTCCTCGTACAGCGGCGTCACGAACGGGCTGCGCGTCCCGGCGTAATGGACGTACACAAGCGGCTTGCGCCCGCGCATATCGTTGATCATCCGGGCCAGCAGCGTGCAGCCTACCTCGTCGGCGCCCGGATACATATAGACGCGGAGCTCCGCATCCAGCTCCGCGATCCGGTCCCGCACGAGCTGCTGATCCATCGCCGTCAGCCCGTACGGCGCGGAATCGTCCTGCGGGATGACCAGGAAGTCCACCGTTCCTTCTTGGACAAGCTGTACGGCCAGCTTGTTGACTTCCCGGTTGACGGCCCGCCGTTCCGTATAATCCTGCCAGTACTCGGGAGGCAATGAGGCTTCGATGGAACGCAATTCGGCCTGTTCTTCTTCCGTGGCCAGACCGAGCCGGAGGCGATGGCCGATATATCCCTTCAGGAAGATCTCCCGGCCCCAATCTTCGTAATAATCCGGTTCCTCGTCGCTGCTCGAATAACGCGGACAACGCATGATCAGGTTAAAGGCAAACACTTTCAACCCCGGGTTCGCTTCTTTCAATTTACGCAAATTTCGCAGCCGCTGACCGCATTGTTCGACCGTAAACGTGTGCAGCCGGGACGGAAGAATTCCCCCGTAAACAAGGGTATCCAAAGACAGAATCGCGCCGTCCGCATCTTCGGCTTGTTCCAGAAGCCAGGCCCATAACCGTTCCACATCGCCCGGCGTCTTCTTCTCCCCCATCAGATCGGGCTCGGGCCTTACAACGTCGATATCCGTGCCTTGCGCCAGGGCGGCCGGAAATTCATAGTTGCAAGGGCGTTCGTCCAGAGGGATATACACGATCTTCTTCATTGGCCACTCTCCTCGTTTCATGCGCTGATCATTGCTCCTGCTCTCTTATTCTATCACAATCGGAAAAATTGCTCCACTTTATTATATTTCTATGAAAAATTTCTTTTTATGCCTGTTTCCCGCCCAATTCGACAAAACCGTTTACGCCCGCAAACGGATATTCTATGATAGAGAGAACTTGAATGTACTTGATCGCTTGATGCGGATAGAGGGGATCTGCACCACCGGACTTTGATACGATGCGGCAAAACGGAGGAGTTGCTGTGGCTCGTTTTTTGTTCATAACGGACACCCATTTCGGGGCCGAACAAGTCGGATTTCACCAGCAGCCGGCATATCCGGACAACATTCGCGAACTTCTGGATTGCCTCGTCCGCGAGGAGATCGAACGGGGCGGCATCGACTTCGTGCTGCACGGAGGAGACATGGTCGACAGGTGCGAACCCGATATTGTGCGGGGAGCGGCAGAAGTGTTCCGTCTTCCCGTGCCGGTCTATCTTTCCCTCGGGAATCACGACCTGACCCGTCGCGATGCGCTCGATATTTGGCTTTCGGAAGCGCCCGGATTTTTAACGGCCGCTCCCCCCAATATGCGGTCCGTTGCGGCGATTGCGTCATACATATCGTCCCGAACCAATGGGAAGCGGATACCCTGTACTATTGGCATGAAGCGCAGGTGCCCTATTTCGCCGAGGATCAGATCGGGCGGTTGGAAGCGGCGGTGTCGCAGCATCCCGACTGCGTGCACCTGCTGTCGATCCACAATCCGATTTTCGGGGTTTCACCGGAACAAAGCGGTCTTGCCGGGATCGTTCACGCCGTTCCGGACGCTTTCCGGGAAGCCGTCACCGGTCTCGTCCAAAAACATCCGAACATCAAAGGCGTGCTGTCGGGGCATAGCCATATCAATACGCTCGTTCGCGACGGGGAAGCCATTTATGCAAGCGGCAGTTCGTTCGTGGAGACGCCGTTCGAATATAAAGTGGTTGAGGTAACGAAGCATTCGCTGCGGATCGAAACGCGGAAAGTCAAATCCGCGCTCCGTTTCGCGCCCGCCTATAATCCGAGCCGCGCGTTCGTACAGGGGCGCCCGCAGGACCGGGAGGCGAAATTGCGGTTTTGAGGCGGCGCCTGCGGCATGCGGCTTAGCGCAGCTGCAGGGCCTTTTCGCCTG
>NZ_BOVJ01000112.1 GCF_018403665.1 Paenibacillus cisolokensis | reverse complement strand
TTTTTGGATCAGCAAGTACGGCAAGTAGGACAGGAACCGAATCCGCCCATCCCCGGCCAGCCTGTCACGACCTATTACGAAGTCAGCGAGGCGCTCGTCACGGAAGGCATGTGGAAAGCGGGCATGGGCGACATCAAAGACAACGACGACTTATATTTGTATGCCATCATGGTGTCTATCGACGGAAACGGCAACGTGCGCAAAGGGCCCTTTTATACGCTGGACGAGATCAAGAGGGCCGAACCTTGGGCGCATCCGGACGACTTGGACGATTATTTCGGCATTCATGTGCCCTATCGAAGCGCGGAATTTCCGGTCGATGTGATTGCGAAAACCGTAGGCGGCAAAGTCATTCAAAATCCGGAAGTTACGTTTCAAAAGGGCAAGTACAAAGTCGGAGAAACGATCAATCATGAATTTCCCGAAACAATTGAGGACAATGGAAAAACGTATACGATCGTTCGCTCCTATTTATCGCCCAAGCAGGACCCGACGCGGAAAGACTGGCTGCAAGAAAATCCCGAAACGAATCCGAAGGTGCGAATGCGAAGCTTTACGGTGCATCTGGGCGGAACGGACGCGGTTGCCGAATATGCGGAGAACAATCCGGTGAAGGCCATCTATCAAAAAGAAGACGGCACCAAACTCAAAGAAGTGGACAAAGGCGTTTTCGCTACCGGGGATGAGGCGAATCATACGTTTGAAGGACAAATCACTTCCGGCGGTCAGACGTATGAAATCATCCGCTCTTACATTACGAACAATAACAAACCCGACGAAAAGCTATTCATTCAGGAAAAAGGAGACGCGAAGCTCCGGGAACGATCTATCCTGGTCGGATCGGGCGGTTCCAATTTCGTAGGCATTTATAAAATCCCCTCTCCGGTTACGGTGACATCCCGAATCGAAGCGCCGGACAATGTCGCTTCCTCAGTCACGACGGTGGACGGGGATTTTGTTTTTGAAGCCAAGTCGCAGAAGTCGTTGAAATCCTATGAGATCACCAGCATCGAGAACGCAACATTGGCCGTGCCTAGTGACAAATCCGGAGCGCTCAGCGGACTGACGGCCAGCAAGTCGCTACCGATCAAAATTCCGTTCGCTTCCGGCTCCAGCGTGACCGTCAAAATAACGGTCATCGTGAAAGATACGGACGGGAATACCGGAGACTCCACTTCGGATCATACAGTACGGAAAGGAGACGGTGGCGGGGAACCGCAGCCTGGCGCTTCCCAGCAGGCCGAAGTGATGGAGCCAAGCGTTTCAGCCGTCATTCAGGCGGATTCGCGCGGCGCAGAAAAATTTGATGTGCTGCAAGGCATTCCGACTTCAGAGAGCCTGTATGTGAACGCCTTAGCCAAATCGTACTTGTATCGCAACACGTTCACGGAAACGACCGGCACGAAGCAATACCCGATTCAGGTGAGCAAAACGTACACCCTCACCTGGACGGAGACGCATCCCGGCCCGCCCGATGCAGATGGGAATCCGACGACCATTACCGTTCCGCGTTCAGATACACAGACGGTCACCAAAAACTATTCGATTGAACGCAAGTACAGCTTCTGGACGATTCAAAATCTCGAAGTGTACGGCATTCAAAAGGCGACGGTCTCCAATTATGCGCTTCCTTCGGGAACGGTTACGCTGGAGCCGAATGGCTATGCGCCGCCAACCGTTTCCGCTGCGCATGATGCGTCGCTCAGCGCGCATATTACCGATCCGGTCTATACGAATGTGACGCTTCCCGGGCAAACAATTTCCGGCGGTTCCAGCCGTCCTCCTGTTCCGAATGAGGACTGGAGGTCAACTGCAGAAAGCGCCATCGGCAAGATCAAGGTGAAAAACGACTCGTTCGTTTTTAACGGAAATACAATCATGGACAACCGGACCGTCGAGGAAAAAGCGCCGACGCCGGGGGCGATACCGGCCCCGCCGATGGTCGGGCAAGATGTGCTGTATAGCTCAGGCTATGTCATTGACGCTTCCAAAACGAACAAAGCGAATCAACCGAGCACCGGCACTATCTTTTATACGCTGGTCAAGGGCATTGGCGGCGGGGAAAACAAGAGCTATCCGATCGGCGGCATCAATCCGGTGACGGTGCATACGCCTGTCGTCAATTGGGCGTCCGTATCCGACGACCAGGCGCATAATCAGAAAACGCAGCCAACCGCCGGACGTGCTGCGCTCATTCTGGACCGGCCCTTTACCGTAACGATTCCGACAAGCGGCCCGCACAAGGACATCAAGGGCTACGGCAATCGGGATTATGCCAAGTATATGAGGGACAAGCAGGTACGCTTTCCGTTCGATGTGTACAAAGCGGATCGTACGACGTTCGTCCCCAAGGACACGTGGGTGTCCATCCCGGTCGGCCAGTTGCAGACGACCTTCTACTTGCCCGTTTGGGTGGACGAGGGCCATTACGACGTGTTATTCCGAACGTTTGCCGAGAACAGCCCGGCTACCTTCACGTCCCAAATGAATGCCAACCTGGACTTGTCCAACCATGTGGCTGCGCAAGCGGTTCCAGTGGAAGTGATCGGACGTCTCTATGATTTCCGCATCACCGACATTGCCGATTTTGCATGGGAATCGGTGTTCCGCACCCAAAAGGGCAGCGCGACGCCGACAGGAAACGCCTATTGGGTCGGAACGAAAGGCATTGACGGCGCACCGCGCGGCAATACCCCACCTTACGTGCTGCCGGTACGGCAAGGCAGTCATCCCGAGAGCGGCAAGAAAAACGTAGCGGTCAAAACGGGTTACCATTTCAAATTCGAAGTCATGACGAAAGGCAACATGTTCGGCTCGGGCGACGGCATCCTCATTACACCGACGTTTTATTTTGTGGACAGCAAGGGGAAGAACAGGCAAGAAGTCGATCTGTACTATCATTCAGGCAGTCGGCGGTTTATTCGTATCGGCTCCAGCGACGATGCGGAGAAACGTTATGTGACGCTCGACGCTCGCCTGCGCAATGTGCCGAAGCAGGAGTTGACCGACACCGCCGCAACGCTTTGGTCGCTAAACGGTTCGCCCGGAGACAGGCAGACGTTTATCGATCAATATGTAAAGGATGCGCAGAAGCCGACCTATGTGGGCGGCTACGATATCATGCTGCTGCCGCCTCAGCTTCGGACGTTTGTCGGAAGCACGCAGGTGCCCTCCGGCATCGGTGCGGCCCGCGCCAACGCTTCGGTTCAGCGATGGCGGGGGGACTACAGTTTGCCCGCCGCGCCGTACGTGGTGCCGAAAGGCTTCAATCTGGCCGAGTACGGCCGCACGCACCGGCTGGACGACCATGCGCCCGTATTTCTAAAGGATGGGTATATCATCGTCAATTTCAACATCGAAACGATCCGCGATCAAGACTTGAACCATCCGCATCTGCAATACAAAAACGCGCCGCTGGACAATCAGTGGCGGATGGAAGGGTTTCAGCGCAGCTTCGTCGATCCATACGGGGCAACGTTCTCCCTGCTGGACGGCGACGTCGTCTTTTATCATGCCAATTTGTCCAGCTACGACGACTTTGGGACGGGAGGCACCCATTAAATTCACCAGACGGGAGGGATAAACATGTTGGAAAAGCTGCAAAGTGCCGCGCCAGAGGATACGGCTTATTTTTATTCCGCTTCTGCCGCAGAGGAGATCGAACGTGGCTGCATCGGCCACCTGCGCGGCGATTTTGGGCGGTCGGGCGAGGAGTTCTGGGTAACCTGGTTTCCCCGGCGCTCTCCCTTTGAAACGACTGCTTTTAAAGAAGAATTGGGTAAGGTCTTTCAAGCTATCGGCGATCAGAAGGTGCTGAAAAGCCGCCAGCATATGTTACGATTTTGCAGCGAGCATCCGGAGGCGCGCATCGGCGGTGCTTGGAGCACGGATGTATACGGGTTTTGCATGCAAACGCAGGATCACCGCTACTATTTGCGCTGCTTTCCCTTTGCCGGGGATTACAACTTTTACTTGTACTGCTATGCCCGGCCGGAGCGCTTGGTGGAGCAGCAACAGCAAGCGCCTTCCACGCCTGCCGCACAGAAGAAAAAACGGAAACGCAACGATAGGAGGACGCAATGAACGATCTCACTCGTTATCGGCTGCTGGACGGAGCCTCGCTTCCGCTTGCGGCCAAGCTGGTGTACTGCTATTTACCGGATTTGGCGGGCGGAAAAAACAGCCGCGTGTGGCTTTCCTCCCGTCGGCTTGTGGCAGATATCGAACTTTCCCCTTCTATGTGTGTCGCAACCTAGAGCGAACACCTACCAGCCGGGAGGAAAAGAATATGCTGGAAAGACTGCAAACGGCCGTGTCGGAGGACGCGGCCTATTTTTATTCCGCTTCGATAAAGAAGGATACGGAACGGGGTTGCATCGGGCATCTGCGCGGTTATTTTGGCAGCAGCGGCGAGACGTTCTGGGCAAACTGGTTCGAGCATTTGCCAGCGCTAAAAACGCCGGCTTTCCGGGCGGAACTGGATGCGGTTGTGCGGGCATTGACGGAGCAGGGATGGCTTCAAAGCCGCAGCCGAATGCATCAACTTTGCCTGTTGCATCCGGAGGCCCGATTATCGGGGGCGTGGCATTCCGGCGTATACGGCTTTTGTTTTCAAACAGAGCGCCATCGGTACTACCTGCGTTGTTTCCCGCATGCGGGAGACTACAATTTCTATCTGTACTGCTACATCCGGCCGGATCGTTTGTCGGAACGGTCGCCGGAGCGTTAGCGTCTGCTGAGGAGGAAGCCTATGAACGATCTCACCAGGTATAAACTGCTGGCCGGAGCGAAGGTCCCTCCTGCCGCAAAGCTATTGTACAGCTACCTGATGGACCGCGCGGGCGGGCGGCACGGCTGCGTCTTGTTGTCCGGCAAAAAGCTGGCTTTGGAGGTGGGTCTCTCTCCTTCCACTGTCCGCCGAAATCTGCATCGCCTGCAACTTATTGGACTCATTCGGATTACGGCCCGTTATTCGGAGGAAGGCATTCGCCTCACCAATCAAATCACATTTCGGTAAGGGAGGCGCTCTCGTGACAGCCAAGTTGCAGCGCATCGTCGAACTGGCTGCCGGCACGGCTCGCACGGTAACGAATCAGCCTGAGCGGTGGGCGGATTTTTGCGGACGGCGGCCTGGAACTATAAATATCCGTTTCAGGATCAACTGTTGATCTACGCCCAACGTCCGGACGCAACGGCCTGCGCGCCGATTGACGTCTGGAACAAGCGGCTGGATCGCTGGGTGAAACGCGGCGCAAAAGGGATTGCCCTGATTGAAGACCGAGGCAACCACCTGGGCCTGCGCCATGTGTTTGACGTATCGGATACCCAAAGCAGACGCCAGCCGCAGGTGTCGCTTTGGCGGTTGCAGGACAGCGACACGGCTCATGTGATCGAAACGCTGGAAAATGCGTTCGGAGCGCCGGACGAGAGCGAACGGCGTGCGGATCTGCCTGCCGCGTTGCTCGCTGCTGCGCGGAATGCGGTGGATGACAACAGCGCCGATTATGTGGCGGAGTTGATGAAAGAGCGGGAGAACAGTTTGCTTGAGGACCTGGACGTTCCGCATGTGGAATTGTTGTTCAAACAAGCGTCTGAAAAAGCCGTCGCTTATATGGCCTTAACCCGCTGCGAGTTGAATCCCGAACTTTACATTAGCACCGAGGATTTGTCTTCCATTGGTTATTTCAATACGCTTCCAGCATTATCCCATTTGGGCGCAGCGATCAGCGATGTGTCCGAGATGATGCTGCGGGAAATTGAATCGACCGTCCGGGCGCTGCGCCGGGAGGCACAACGTGCAAATGAGGGTCAGTCGCTTCATACCCTTGCAAGACCCGATTCCTTGCCGCACAATGAAGCTACCCTGCAAGAAAGGAAGGATGAACATGGAACTGACGTACACGCCGCAAGGGGATTATCTGCTGCCCAACCTGACGCTGAGCGAAGCGGAGACGACCATCGGGAAGTACGGGATGATGCGCAAGACGTTCCTGAAAACCGAGCGGAAGGGCATGTACGCCCATCTGATGTTGTCGGGGCAGTTGAACCAACATCTGGCGGAAGTCGACCGGACAGCGCGGGAGCAGATCGACCGGACGATGCAGGAGCTGCTCGCGTCTCACCGGCGCCGGACAAGACGAGCGATCCGCTGGCCTGGACGGGACACATGAACAACCTGAAGCAGCAGGCGGAGGAACAGATTCTCGCGGAACTGATTTATCATTAAAATGGTTTGATCGGGAAACGGAGGACCGAAGTCTTCCGTTTTTCATGACCATGCCATCATCAATGACATGCTCCGAGCCGCGCCGCTGCGGGAGAGCAAGTCGGACATTGCAGCGTTTTCCTTGCTCATGAGGATGAGCGCGAGCGTAAGTTGTATGTGCGCGGTTTGTTTCCGGCAGGCATCACCGAACTGACGCTGGATGAAGGCGTACGAGCAGGATTTGAACCGTATCGCAACGTTTTGCATCTGTGGACGGGGACGGCGGAGGAACGAACGGCGCAAAGCTTTTACGATTGGGGTGTCATCGCCGGGCATATCGCCAGCATGATGCTGTTAAACGAATTTGACTTGTCGCGAAAGTCAGAACCATCCATCGAGCAACAGACGCTGTGGATGGAACAAGCGGAGGACGCAAAAGCCTCCGCTTTTTCATGCCGCAAGCGGTCATTGACGCCATTTTGCAAAACGGCAGCGGTTTTGAGAACGGCAAGTATCGCATTGCGCTGCATTTCCAGCAGTCGCTGTCCGCACAGGAGAACGCCGATTTTCTGAAACGGGAATACGGAACCGGCGGGCGCCTTCCCGCGCTGATCGGCACGGATATTCACATGAATTATGACAGCAAAGGCATCACGCTGACCCGCGGCTCGATCCTAAACCCGGATACGCAGGTGGTGCTGCCGTGGATGAAGGTGCAGAAACGTATCGGCGAACTGCTGGCAGCGGGACGTTACTTGAACCGGCAGGAAGCCGAGCGGTTTCCTGCCTTTGCGGAGCAGCAGGAGGAAAAGCGGCGGGAGCAAATGGCGGATTTGGCCAGGTCCGATGTGCCGCAGCCGGATGTATTGCCCTCGGAGGGGTTTTCCCACCCGGAAGCGCAAGCGGAACCGGAACACACGCCGGTGAATCGGGAACGGGCGCGCTATGGTTATGACGCAGGCAGCACGGTCTGGATCGGTGCGGACGAATATGAAGTTGTGCAGCTGGAGGAACGAACAGTGGTGCTGCAAGACCGTCAGTTCCCGCTCTTCATCAAAGCATTGAATCGCCGGGATTTTGAGCGAATGCTGCGCGAAAACCCGCTGAACGATCATCTGATTACCGGAGAACAGGAGTCGGAACGGACTGACGAAGCGGCATGGGAAACAGCGGAAGATGCGGTTTTACCGGAAGAGCCGGTGACGGAGGGGCCAGAGCCCATATCGCAGCCAGACACTTCCCTTTCCCCTGATCGTGCGGCCGGCCGCGCCGCGCCAGCCCGCCCGTCTGTCCCGGCTGTCAATTACCGGATTACGGATGATGAGTTGGGGCATGGCGGCGCAAAAACGAAGTTCAAATGGAACATGGAAGCGATTCGGCTGCTGAACAAGCTGGAGCAGGAGCAGCGGCAAGCGACAGCGGACGAGCAGGCGGTGCTGGCCCGCTATGTCGGATGGGGCGGTATTCCGCAGGCGTTTGACGAAGCGAACACGCAGTGGGCAACCGAATATGCGGAACTGAAAAATGTGCTGGAGCCGGATGAATATGCTTCCGCTCGCGCGTCAACGCTGAATGCCCATTATACGTCTGTGACCGTCATCAAGGCGATGTACGACTGTCTAGAATCGATGGGCTTTCGCAGCGGCAATATTTTGGAGCCGTCCTGTGGCATCGGCAATTTCTTCGGTCTGGTGCCGGAGTCGTTCCAAGGCTCGCGGCTGTTTGGCGTGGAACTGGACAGCATTACCGGCCGGATTGCCAGGCAGCTATACCCGCAGGCGTCGATCGCGGTCAGCGGTTATGAACAGACGAATTTGCCGGACAGCTTCTTTGATCTCGCCATCGGGAACGTGCCGTTCGGCGGTTATGGCGTGGCGGATAAACGTTACGACAAGCACAAGTTTCTCATCCATGATTACTTTTTCGCCAAGACACTGGACAAAGTGCGTCCGGGCGGCATCATCGCTTTTATTACATCCAAAGGAACAATGGACAAGCAAAACCCTTCGGTTCGCAAATATATTGCGGAACGCGCCGAACTGCTCGGAGCGGTGCGTCTGCCGAGCAATGCGTTTCTGGCCAATGCCGGAACCGAAGTAACCGCCGACATTATCTTTTTGCAGAAACGGGATCGCATGGTCGCCGTCAGCGAGCAAACCGAAGCATGGCTATCCCTTTCCGAGACAGCGGACGGTGTTCCGGTGAATCGTTATTTCGCGGAACATCCCGATATGGTGCTGGGCACCATGGTTTTTGACGACCGGATGTACGGCAACCGCCAGGAAACGTCCTGCAAGCCATTCCCGGACGCCAATCTGGATGAACTGCTGCGCGAAGCGTTGTCGGGCATCCATGCCGAATGGGCGGAGCTGGAACGGGAAGACCAGCCGGAGGAAGAAGAGCCCTCCCTCCCTGCTGATCCGACTGTGCGCAATTTCAGCTTTGCGTTGGTGGACGGACAAATCTACTATCGGGAGAACAGCCGAATGCGGCGTGTGGACACTTCGGCTACGGCGGCAGGCCGCATCAAGGGAATGATTCAGCTGCGAGACACCGTGCGCGAGCTGATCGAGTACCAAACCGAAGACTATAGCGATGAGATGATAGAGCAGCAACAGCGAAAGCTGAATGCGCAGTATGACCGGTTTACGGCGCACTACGGCCTGATCAACAGCCGCGCCAACAGCCTTGCTTTTTCGGACGACAGTTCCTACTTTCTTCTTTGCTCGCTGGAAATCATCGACGAGGAAGGACGGCTGCTGCGCAAGGCGGATATGTTCACCAAACGCACCATCCGTCAGAGAATCCACGTTGAACAAGTAGATACTGCTTCGGAGGCGCTTGCGGTTTCCATCGGCGCAAAGGCCCGTGTCGATTTGCCGTATATGGCGCAGCTAACCGGCATGACGGAAGATCAGCTGATTAAGGAGCTACGCGGCGTCATCTTCCCCAATCCCGAAAATCTGAACGAGGAAGGAAAGCCGATCTATGAAACCGCGGATGCGTACCTGTCCGGCAATGTGCGGGAGAAGCTGCGTGTGGCCAGACAGTTTGCCGCATACGATGCCGAACGTTACGGCGAAAACGTCAAAGCGCTTGAAGCGGTGCAGCCGAAAGACCTGGACGCCTCCGAAATTGATGTCCGTTTGGGCGCAACTTGGCTGCCGTCGGAAGACATTCGGCAATTTCTGTTTGAGCTGGTGGACACGCCGTCGATGTACCAGACCTACATCAATGTCATGTATTCCGAATATACGGCTGCCTGGAACGTCAAAGGCAAAAGCGATGACCGCAGCAACAATATCAAGGCGAACGTCACGTACGGCACCAACCGCGTTAATGCGTATAAAATTCTTGAAGATACGCTGAATTTGCGGGACGTGCGCGTATTTGACACCGCGTATGAGGACGGCGTGGAAAAGCGTGTGCTGAACAAACAGGAAACGGCCATCGCCCAGCAAAAGCAGGAGATGATGAAAGAAGCGTTCCGCGACTGGATATGGAAAGACCCGCAGCGGCGCGAACGGCTGACCAGGCTGTACAATGACCGGTTCAATGCCATCCGTCCTCGCGAATACGACGGAAGTCATATCCGATTCACCGGGATGAACCCGGAAATCCGGCTCCGCCGGCACCAGGTCAATGCGGTTGCCCGGGCGCTGTACGGCGGCAACTCCCTTTTCGCGCATTGTGTCGGCGCAGGAAAAACGTTCGCGATGACCGCCGCAGCGATGGAGAGCAAGCATTTGGGACTGTGCAACAAGAGCATGCTGGTCGTTCCGAACCATCTGACCGAACAGTGGGCGGCGGAGTTTTTGCAACTGTATCCGTCGGCGAATATTCTGGTGGCGACCAAAAAGGACTTTGAAACGAAAACCGCAAAACGTTTTGTGCGCGGATCGCTACCGGCGATTATGATGCGATCATCATCGGCCATTCGCAGTTTGAGAAAATTCCGATTTCAACAGAGCGGCAGCGACAGCAACTGTACGAGCAGATTTCGGAAATTACAAGCGGCATCCGGGAACTCAAGGAAGCCAGAGGCGAACGCTATGCGATCAAACAGCTTGAAAAAACGAAAAAGACGCTGCAGACCAAGCTGGAGAAGCTGAACGACACGAGCCGGAAGGATGATGTCGTGACCTTTGAGGAATTGGGCGTAGACCGTCTATTCGTGGACGAAGCCGACTCGTACAAAAACCTGTTTCTTTATACGAAAATGCGCAATGTGGCCGGACTGTCGCAAACCGAAGCGCAAAAGTCGTCGGACATGTTTGCCAAATGCCGCTATCTGGACGAACTGACCGGAGGCCGGGGCATCATCTTTGCGACGGGCACGCCGATCTCCAACTCCATCACCGAGATGTACACGATGCAGCGCTATTTGCAATACGAGCGGCTCAAGCGGCAGGGATTGCAGCATTTTGACGCTTGGGCTTCGACATTTGGCGAAACCGTCACCGCGATCGAGCTTGCGCCGGAAGGAACGGGCTATCGGGCGAAAACCCGGTTTGCCCGTTTTTACAATTTGCCGGAACTGATGAATATGTTCAAGGAAGTGGCCGATATCCAGACGGCTGACATGCTCCAGCTTCCCGTGCCGAAAGCCCACTTCCATAATGTGGCCGTGCCGCCGAGCGACTTTCAGCGCGATATGGTCGCGGATCTTGCCCGCCGCGCCGAGCGGGTGCGGGCGAAGGAAGTAGAGCCGCATGAGGACAATATGCTGACGATCACCAATGACGGACGCAAACTGGCGCTCGATCAGCGGCTGGCGAATCCCCTGCTTCCTGACGACGAAGGCAGCAAGGTCAGCGCCTGCGCGGATAACGTTTACCGGTATTGGGCGGAACATCAGGAGCAGCGTTTGACCCAGTTGGTGTTCTGCGATTTGTCCATTCCGAAACAGGATGGTGCCTTCAATGTGTACGACGAGTTGCGGCGCAAGCTGATGGAGAAAGGTGTTCCTGCCGAGGAAATCGCCTATATTCACGACGCCAATACCGAGGTCAAGAAAAAGGAACTGTTCGCCAAAGTACGCAGTGGCCAAGTTCGGATACTGCTCGGATCGACGTTCAAGATGGGCGCAGGCACGAACGTGCAAACGAAGCTGATTGCCCTTCACGACCTTGACTGCCCCTGGCGTCCGCGCGATTTGGAGCAGCGCAGCGGGCGCATTATCCGGCAAGGCAACCAGAACAGCGAGGTGCATATTTTTCGCTATGTGACGGAGAACACGTTCGACGCGTACCTTTATCAAACGCTGGAAAACAAGCAGCGCTTCATTTCGCAGATCATGACCAGCAAGTCTCCGGTCCGTTCCGCCGAGGATATCGATGAGACGGCGCTCTCCTATGCCGAAGTGAAGGCGCTGGCGACCGGCAACCCGTACATCAAGGAGAAAATGGACCTGGACATCCAGGTATCCAAACTGAAGCTGCTCAAAGCCAACCATTTAAGCCAGCGCTATGCGCTGGAGGACCGCCTGCTCAAAATGTTGCCGCAGCAAATCAAGTCTACGGAGGAACGGATCGCCGGCTATGAACAGGACGTTGCTTTGTATACACGATCTTTGGCATCCGAGGCGGATGGGGCAGATAAATTCCCCGGCATGACGGTCAAAGATTACACCTACTCGGAGAGGGCGGCAGCGGGCGCGGCTTTGCTGGACGCTTGCAAGGGCATGACGTCGCCCGATCCGCAAGCAGCGGGAAGCTATCTTGGCTTTTCCTTGTGGCTGTCCTTTGACAGCTTCCATAAGGAATACAAGGTTACGCTGCGCGGCGCGCTCGCTCATACGGTGACGCTCGGAGCGGATGCGGGCGGCAACATAAGCCGCATCAACAATGCCTTGTCCGACTTGCCTGTAAAGCTGGAGCATGCCCGTGAGCAGCTTGCCACCTTGCGGCAGCAAATGGAAACGGCGAAGGAACAAATCGCGGCTCCATTTGAGAAGGAGCAGGAACTGCAAACGAAAGCGGCGCGGCTTGCGGAATTGAATGCGCTGCTCAACATGGACAAACGGGAACACGAAGCCGTGGACAGCGTGCCTGATGATGAACCGGAAGCGCCGGAACGGCGGGTGGTGGGCCGTGAGCGATAACGGTCTGACACCGTCGTTCCTACCCCTGAAAGGGAACTTCTTGCTGACCATTACGGAAAAGAACATGGTATCGGTGCGAGCATTTCACAGATCGAAGATATGCCCGTCCGTTAAAGGTAAAATCACATGATGAATTGGACTCCAGCTTCGGGGTCCTTTTCTTATTTCCGGAGGAATGAACATGTTGTATGCCATCCCAAGCGGCGGATGCTTTTGTCCGATTTTGCCGCCTTTTGGTTACGGAACCGGCTTGATCGAGGAGGGAGAAACCGTGCCATCGTTGGAGTTGATATCCAAAGAGAAGAACGGATTTGGCGACACGTATTATTACATCCGCGACTCAAACGGGGTGACCAGTCAAGTTCATGAAGGCGATTTAGACTCATTCATGAAAAAGAAAGGCGTTACGAAGTTGAAGGAAGGCAGAGCTTATACGTACCCCAAAAAGAGGGGTAAGGCACGATGAACCATATACCCATCGGACGCTGCCTGGATTTCCAAAAGGAGCTGCGGCAATGAGCTATGTAAACAAGGAACAGATCGAACGTGCCAAAAGACTGGACCTGCTCACATATTTGCATATGCACGAGCCGGCAGAACTGGTCCGATGCTCCCGCAATGTCTACACCACCCGGACACACGACAGCTTGAAAATTTCCAACGGCAAATGGTACTGGTGGTCAAGGGGGATCGGCGGACGCTCGGCGCTGGACTATTTGATCAAAGTGCGGGGCATGTCTTTTCCCGATGCGGTGCTGCAAATTGAAGGCGTTCATCCGGGCAGCGCACCTGCATTTTCGCAATCTTTGCAACAACGCTCATCTCCAGCGCGGTTTGAGCTTCCCGAACCGAATCATACATCGCATCGCGTCATGGCCTATCTCAGCAAACGTGGTATCCATCGCACGTTGATCGACTACTGTCTCGAAACGGGGCGCTTGTATGAAAGCCGACGCTATCACAACGCGGTATTCGTCGGATTTGACCAGGAAGGGACGCCGCGCTATGCGGCGATACGCGGTACGACAAGCACCCGTTATATGGGGGAAGCCGTTGGCAGCGACAAGCGGTATTCGTTTTCCATTCCGGCCTCGACAAACAGTACGGAACTGCATCTGTTTGAGAGCGCTATTGATCTCTTATCCTACTGTACACTGGAACATCTCGCCGGCCGGGATTGGCGGCAGGCGCATAAGCTGTCGCTGGCCGGAATATACAGGCCCAGGACAAATGGGGAGGACTCTACTCCTCCGTCTGCCCTAACGCATTACTTGAAGTGCTTTCCCCAAGTAAATCGACTTGTTCTGCACCTGGATAATGATGAGCCGGGGCGATTGGCGGCAGCCACGATACAGAGGCTCCTCTCCCCCACCCTTCTCATATCCGATGAGCCGCCTAAGTTCGGAAAGGATGTAAACAACGAATTGATGGAATTCCGACGAAGACGCGGTGAACCATCCCGATAGCGGTAGACGCTGAACGGTTGGTGTCTTTTCTTTTGGGTTACGGAAAATTTTCGCAGCATGTGGATAAGATGTGAATAGATTGAGGATAAGCGCAACCGCATTGATTGTATAGCATGTAATAGGTATAATAAAATCAATATACAGCTATGCAAGGAGTGACCAAGATGATTATCAAGCCTTCCGCCAGTATCCGGCAAAACTATAATGAAATCGCCGATCTATGCAAATCGTCCGGGGAACCGGTTTATCTGACCAAGAACGGTGAAGGCGATCTCGTCGTGATGGACATTGAGACGTTTTCCCGTCGCGAGAAGATGTTAAAGCTGCGCGAAGAACTGCTCGCTGTGCAAGAGGATCGTTTGGCGGGCCGTGCTGGTGTGACGCCGGATGAACTGGACGCTTACCTGGAGGGCATTATT
Organism: Paenibacillus cisolokensis; assembly: GCF_018403665.1. GTDB lineage: Bacteria > Bacillota > Bacilli > Paenibacillales > Paenibacillaceae > Paenibacillus_AH > Paenibacillus_AH cisolokensis. The sequence goes on along the minus strand of NZ_BOVJ01000112.1, from coordinate 46 downwards.
GACGAGGTTCAGCATGGAAAAGATGCCCCGATATAAGATCGTCGTT
>NZ_BOVJ01000111.1 GCF_018403665.1 Paenibacillus cisolokensis | reverse complement strand
GATATGATCATTTCCGCGATGTGCTCGCCGCATCAAGCTGCGCTAGTAAGTAGTTACCCCTGCCGCTTCGCCCTGAATCAACGAATCCGCGGTACGAAATTTACAAACGAACGGGAAGGCCGGATGCCGCAGAACGGTTCGCCGCAACCGTCACCCGGTGGGTCATCCACGCGTCGCGATACGTCGAGCGAATGCCGGACGCATCGCCGGTTCGCACCGCTTCGATGAACGCTTCATTCTCGGCGCGATACGGATCCCGGCGGCCCGTCGTTTCGACTGTCTGATCCGGAAGCAGCAGCCGCAGCGATTGCGGACCGATCTCCGCCACGCCGCCGTCGGTGTACAGATGCAGTTCCGCCCGTCCGCCGGACGGAATGAGGCAAGTGTTGCTGATGCTCGCCACCGCGCCGCTCGCCAGCTTCAACGTCACCGTTCCGACATCCGCCACCGTCGCGTCCGGCGTATTCGCCCTTCGCGCGTAAGCGGCGAAAACTTCGGTCACCTCGCCCAGCATGTAGCGCAGCAGATCGACGATATGCGTCGTCTGCTCGACGAATTGGCCTCCCGACGTTTCGGTTTTGCGCCACCAGGCTACACCGGGCATCGAGCCCATCCAGCCGCCGACCGCCATGCCGACGGTGCGGCCTTCCAGCCAACGCTTCGCGGATTGTACCGTATCCATGTAGCGAAAATGGTAACCGACCGAGGTGATGAGTCCCCGGCGCTCGACCAAATCCGCTATGGCGGTCGGCGTCTCTTCGTCTACGCCGAGCGGCTTCTCGACGAGAAACGGAATGCCGCGTTCGGCCAGCTCTTTCTCCATATCCCCGTGCGCGAACGGCGGCACGCATATATAAGCCGCATCCAGCTTGCAGCCATCCAGCATCTCGCGCACATCCGCATACGCGGCCGCTCCTGCGAACCGCTGCGCCGCCCTCTCCGCCTTCTCCCGGCTTGTCCCGCAAAACGCCGCCACCCGCACGCCTTCCATGCCGGCTAGCAGCTCCGCGTGTTTCATGCCGAACCATCCGGTTCCAATGATGCCAACCCTGATTGTCATCCGCCGATCCCTCCTTTGTCTAATGCGTCTTGCTATCTTTCTTATTCGCACCGGACGGCCCCGCCTCCTTCCTTTTCTCCAAATTGCCGCTGGCGGAAGGAATCGGGCGGGCCGGAAGCGAACCATAGTTTCATAACGACTGATAACGACTGCTGCGGCAACGGAACGATCCGGAAGCGGCGAGGAGGGATATCGTATGGAATTGGTAACGGCGGAAGAAATGCGGCGGATCGACCGCCATACGATCGATGCGATCGGCATCCCGGAAATAGCGCTTATGGAAAACGCAGGGAGGGCGCTGGCCGATGCCGTCGTCCGTCTCGTCAGGCGGACCGGCTGGCACGACATGGACGCCATTCTGCTGGAAGGCTCCAAGGAACCGGATGCTGGTGAGGCCGGATGGGGCGGCGGCAAGCCGTGGGCGGTGCTGGTCGGCAAAGGGCATAACGGCGGCGACGGCCTGATCGCCGCCCGGCATCTGGCGCTGCGGGGCGTGCCGGTGCGCATCATTTACGCGACGCCCCCGGAGGAGCTGCGCGGAGAAGCGGCGCGGCAGCGCGACATCGCCGAGCGGCTGCAGCTGCCGGCCGGCGTCTATGCCCCCGGCGCCGTCGACTGGTCGGCCATGGGCGGCATCGTCGACGCGCTGCTCGGCACCGGAACGGGCGGAACGCCGCGCGAGCCGTACGCCGCGCTCATTCGCGAGGCGAACGCGAGCGGGCTGCCGATCGTCGCCGCCGATCTGCCGAGCGGCCTCGATCCGGACACGGGCCAGACGGCCGATCCGTGCATCCGGGCGACGCTGACCGTGACGTTCGGGCTGCCGAAGCGCGGTCTTGTCCAGTATCCCGGCGCGGAGGCCGCCGGGACGGTGCTCGTCGCGCCGATCGGCATTCCTGTCGGTCTTGCGGCGGAGCTCGGCGTCAGCACTTGGCTGCTCACGCCGGAGACGCTCCGGAACGTGCTGGACGCCGATCCGGATGCGCCGCGGCAGCCCGACGGGCACAAAGGGACGTACGGCCATGTGCTGGTCGCCGCCGGGACGCGCGCGATGAGCGGCGCCGGGCTGCTCTGCGCGACGGCGGCGCTCCGTTCCGGGGCCGGACTCGTCACCTGGGCCGTCCCCGAACTGCTGGCCGAGTCGCTGATCGGCGCGCAGCCCGAGCTGATGCTCGCCCCCGTCGCCGACGGCGGCCGCGGCGACTGGCTGGCCGCCGACCCGCTGGAGGTGGCCGCGATGGCCGCCAGGCGCGACGCGCTCGTCGTCGGCCCCGGCCTCGGGCGCGTCCCCGGCAGCGGCGTCGACGGCCGCGGCTGGCTGCGCCGCCTGTGGGAGGCGCTGCCGCCGGAACTGCCGCTCGTCGTCGATGCCGACGCGCTGAACCATCTGGCCGAGGCGGGCGATTTCGCCGCCTGGCCGAAGCGCCCGGACGCGACCGTATTCACGCCGCATCCGGGCGAGCTGGCGCGCCTGACCGGCCTGCCGGCGCGCGACATTCAGCGCGACCGCATCGGCGTCGCGCGCGAATACGCCCTGCGGCACGGCGTAACGCTCGTGCTGAAGGGCGCGCGCACCGTCGTCGCCGATCCGTTCGGCGACGTCTACGTGAACCCCACCGGCAACCCGGGCATGGCTACGGGCGGCACAGGGGATGTGCTCGCCGGCGTCATCGCCGGGCTGCTCGCCCAAGGGTACCCCGCGACCGCGGCGGCGGCGCTCGGGGTGTACCGGCACGGCGCCGCCGGCGACCGGGCGGCGGCAAAGCGCAGATCCCCGGCTTCGCTCATCGCCGGGGATCTGCTCGCCGAGCTGTAAACTCGTACGGCCGTATCGAAAAAGCATCGGAAAAGCGTCGAAAAGTCACCAAGAAGTCATTGGAAGTCCCCGGAAAAGCATCGGAATGCATCGGGACAACATCAGGAAACTATCGCGACTGCGGGCGGTCTTCCGCCATGCGGGTCAGCCGCCGGACGTTTGCGGCATGACGACGACGTCTTTGCGGCGGCGCTCCGGCGCGATATCCCACCATTCCAGCCTGCCGCCGCGCACCCTGCCTTCCACGACCGTCCGCCCCGGCGCATGCAGCCGAAAGTCGACGTCCCATTCCATCGGCCAGGCGGGGAGCAAATAAATCGCCTCCCCCGCCGACTGCAGCAGCATCTCCTGCAAGCCGATCATCCCGGTGCCGCCCCAGTTGTGGTCCGGCAGCCAATCGTGCCCCGGCCCCCAGAAGGCGGGAAACCGGCATTCGCCGTCAGCCAGCTTGCGGATCGCCATGTCGGCCGCTTCTTCGGTCAACCCGAGCCGGGCGCAGAAGATGCCGTCCTGATGCCAGCTGATATGATTTTTTGCTCCGGGATGTCGCTGCCGTACCGCCAGGTGTCGATCGCGACCTGCAGGTCGTCGCGCCCGATGCCGTACTGCCCGTAGGGGAAGACGGGATACAGCTGCGGCAGCTCGACGTTGATGATCCCTTGCCACCGCTTCGCGGGCGCGATTGTGCGCCGGCCTTCCCGCTCGCGAAACGACAGCGGCGGGATACGGTCCAGCAGCTCGCCGAAGTAGGTCCGGAGCCCGCCGTCCAGCAGATCGTCCGGCAGCTCCAGAACGGCGCGGACGGTCGCATCCAGAGCGGAGACGACGTCGGCCGGATTCATCGCCAGCTTGTAGGTTTCGCCGGCGGTCGACGGGAAGATGACGAGCTTGCCGTCCTCGTCGAGCCGCTTCACCGCTTCGCGGCTGTACATAAGCTGGTAATGCTCGTCAAAAAAGCGGACCGCGCTTTCGATCAGCGGCAAATAGGGGCGGATGTCGCCGCCGCTGAACTTCCGGTACTGCAAAATCATGAACGCGAATTCCAGTTGATTCACATAATGATACTTGATCCACGGCGATATCGGCTCCGTCGGATCGTGGAACGGCGTCCGGCGATGCACCAGGTCCGGGCTGTCCGGCCATCCCCAGTTCCAGCCGATCGTCAGCCCGAAATTTTCCACCTGCTCCGTGAAGGAGCAGCCGCCGTGCCCCCAGTACACCCGGGTGCGAAGCTCGGCGTTGCCGAGCGCCCGCCGGTAAAACTCGAACTGCGGCTTCATCATGTCCCAATCGCCGCTCGCGAGCATCGGCCAATACACGAGCCGCTGATTTTGCGCCGTAAAGGCGCCGCCTCCCCAGCGGCGGAAGTCGGCCGTCTCCTCTTCCCAGGCCGGATCGCGCAGAACATGGACGGGATCGCTCGTGAACAGGCCGCCGTTGAATTTGGTCGGATATTCGCCTCGAGCGTTGCAGCCGAGCATATAGCGGAACAGATTGTAGTTGCGCCCTACCTGCCACGGCCGCTCGTCGGCAAGCCGCCGATCCGGATCGATGACGATCCGGCTACGCTCCCAGAAGGCGCGCCACCATTGCCGCGACTCCTCCTCGGCCCGCTCCGCGCTCTCCTCCGCCTCCGCCAGCCGCTCGTCGAGCTTGCCGCGCCACGCTTCCAGGCTGTCCGCCTGTTCGCTGTGCAGGGCGATGACGGCGCGATGCCGCTCCCGCGCTTCGTCGCTCGCCAGCTTCCATGCCTTGAACGGCGTTTTCAGATAGACGCCTTCCTCCGTGCCCGCCGGCCGCATGCCGTCGCCGCGCATCAGGCCGCCGAACGTATAGCGGTATTGCGGATTCCACAGCCGCTCCCGATGATCCCCTAATCCTTGCAGCTCCACAAGCTTGTCGAAGACGAGCGCCTCGTCCCGGTTGCGGTGGAAGAAAAGCACGCCTTCCCCGTCAAATTGCACGCTGTCCGGATACGTCACCATCGCGCCGGGATAGCCCACCATACTCGTCGCGCACATGCGGCGGGGATGGGGCACTTCGCGTTCCCGGAACCGCCAGCTTTCGTACGCGAGCAGGACTCGAACCGGACGATTCGCCTCGACATTCAGTCGGACGACCGGCCGGAGCGCGTCGACCCGGACCGCGACCGTCGCGGCCGTGCCGTCCGCCAGCGAGCCGGCGATCTCGATGAAGCCTTCCCGCAGCTTCAGCTCCTGGCGAAACGACACCCCGTCTGTGAAAGGGTTCGGATCGAGCCGCAGACGGACCCTGCCGAGCTTCAGCATCTGATTGTTCTCGTCGAAGCTTCCGCTCCGGTCGATATAGAAGCAGATGTCGCCCTGCTCGACCCAGACGTTCAGTCCGACGTCGTGGCCGCCCGCCGGCATGCTTTCGCCGGAATGGCGGCTCGGCGTCTCCCACACGACGTTGTACGCCTCAAGGTTCATCCTTCACTCTCCTTGCTTGGTCGCGTCATATGCTGCCTGCATAATCTCCAGATAGCGCTTCAGATTCAGATTGTCCAGTCCTTTGACGTATGCGTCCCAGTCTTTGTCCAGATCCTTGGAGCCGGTGACGAATTGCAAGGCGTTCTGATCGATGTAATCCTTGATGTTCGTCTTCATCATCGCCGTTTCGTCCGCGACGGCCGGATCGATCCAGATCGCCCAGTGCGGGAACACTTCCTCGGGCTCCTTCCCTTCATACAGATTCGTCGCTTCCTGAAGACGACGCTCGTAGCCTTGCGACGAGTAAATGTCCTTCTCCTGTACCCATCCGTCCCGAAATTCCTTTGGCTGAAAATATTGCGCCATCGAGCCCCATGCCGAGTTGCGCGGCGGATCTCCCTCTTTGCCCGGAATGGCGGCCAGTATCGGCTCGGCCGATTCCTCGTTCGCCACATCTCCCTCCTGCGGCCGCCGCCAGTCGACGCCCTCCTCGCCGAAATGGGCGCGAATTTGCCCCTCTTCCGTAAACATGTAATCGAGCATTTTGATGGCGGCCACCTTCGCTTCCTCGCTCGCCTTGTTCGTCAGCACGAACGTCGCGCCGGGATCGCTCGGATAGTTGTAAGTGGCATACGATGCGTTCGGTCCCTGAAGCGGCGGCAGCGGATTGTAGTCGGCCCCGTATTTCGAATCGGTGCCGGTCGTCACGAATATGGCGGGATGCATCGCCGCGCCGGCGCCGAGAATTTGCGCGCTTTCGTTGTCGCCGATTTTTTGAACGCTTCGGCGTTCTGGGTGAAAGCGCCCGGATCGATCAGCCCGGCATCGAACATCGATTTCACGAACGCAAGTCCCTGCTTCCATTCCTCCTTGTTCGCGGCGATATCTACTTTGCCGTCCTTGACCGTCAAATACGTCCTGTCGTCGTTATAAATGAAGCCGTTCATGATGAAAGGAATGATATGCACGCCGTATTCCTCGATCGAGCCGCTGAGCGGCACTTCGTCGGGCTTTCCGTTTCCGTTCGGGTCGCGCGTCTTGAAGGCGGTCAGCACCTCTTTGAATTCGTCGAGCGTCTTCGGCATGTCGAGCCCCAGTTTTTCCAGCCATGTCGTATTGATCCACATTTTGTTCGGATAGGAGCAATGGAAGCATTCGATCAGCTGGGTCAAGCCGTAGATGTTGCCGTCGGGCGCCGTGTTCATCGCCCGGTAGTACGGAAAATTGTCGAGCGCCGCCTTGATATTGGGCGCATGCTGCTCGATCAGATCGTTAAGCGGCACGATCACGCCTTGCTGCGAGAAACGGATCAGATCCGTCTGGGAAAACTTGTCGACCCACGGAATCAGCATGAACAGGTCCGGATAGTCGCCGCTGGCCAGCGCAATCTGGCGCTTCTCGGCCGCCCCGTCATACGGAACCGTCTCCCATTGAAAGCGGATGTTGAATTTCTCCTCCACCAGCTTGGTGAACGAGTTCGACTCATAGTCGGTCGTCGCGTCCTGCTGGGCGAAAATGCGAATATTAACCGGAGCTCCGCCCTCCCCGGCCGCCGGCTCCGACGGCTCCCGCGACCCGCCTTTGTCCGGCGAACACGCCGTCAGCGCGAGCGCCGCAAGCATCAAAGCCGCCATCCAGCTCGCCATCTTCCCTTTCATTCGTGGACCCTCCTTTTTATTCGGCATTGTTCGGCATTATTCAGCATGATTCGGTATTATCCGGCCCCGTTCGCCAGAGCCGAAACTTCATCTTCCGCCGGCCATCATCCTTTTACGGAACCGATGAGCATCCCTTGGACGAAGTAGCGCTGCACGAACGGGTAGATGACCAGCACCGGCAAGCTTGCCACGACGATCAGCGAATATTTCATCAGATCGGCGAGCTGCTGCCGCTGCACCATTTCCGACGCTTCCATATTGCCGGTCGACGTGTTGAGAATCAGGATGTTGCGCAGCACCAGCTGCAGCGGTTGAAGCGACTGCGATTTCAGATAAATGAGCGCATCGAAATAGGCGTTCCATTGGCCGACGGCATACATGAGCACGAGCACCGCCACAATCGGCTTGGAGAGCGGCAGCACGACGCTCCACATGAACCGCAAATCGCTGCAGCCGTCGATTTCGCTCGCCTCCGCCAGCTCTTCCGGGATGGACGTCTGGAAGAACGTCCGGGCGATGATGACCTGCCAGACGGCGACCGCCTGCGGAATGAGCAGCGCCCAGCGCGTGTCGATCATGCCGAGTTCCTTGACGACCAGATAGGTCGGTATCAGTCCGCCGGAGAACAGCATCGTGAACGTAATGAAGACCATGACGAGGTTCCGTCCGAAAAACGTTCTTCGCGACAGCGGATACGCGAGCGCCACCGTCATCGTGACGCTGATGAGCGTGCCGAAGACGGCGTAAAACAGCGAGTTGGCATAGCCTGTCAGCACCTGGGAATTGCCGAATACCGCCCGGTATCCCGCCAGCGATAAGTCGACGGGAAACAGCCACACCCTGCCCGACGATACGGCGAGCGGACTGCTCAGCGACGAGCTGACGATGAACAGCAGCGGGTACAGGACGGCGGCGAGCACGGCGATCAGCAGCGTGTATACGCCGATGAGAAACAGCCTGTCGCCCGGCGATTCCCGGATGCGCCGACGACTCGTTGCCATGACGATCACCTCTTTCGCAAGGGGAATGGGATTACCACAGGCTGTTGCCGGACACTCGGCGCGCGAAGGCGTTGACAAGCAGCAGCAAAACGAGATTGACGAGCGAATTGAACAGTCCGACGGCGGTTGCAAAGCTGAAATTGGCGTTGAGCAGGCCGATTTTGTACACATAAGTCGCAATAATTTCGGATGTGCTCAGATTGAGCGGATTTTGCAGCAGGTAAATTTTCTCGAATCCGACTGCCATGATGTTACCGACGCTTAGAATGAGAATAATGACGGCGGCGGGCAGCAGGCCGGGAATGTCGACGTGGACGATTTTTGCCATCTCGATGCGCCGTCGACTTTCGCCGCTTCGTAGAGCGACGGGTCGATGCCGGCCAGTGCGGCAAGATAGATAACGGCGGAATAACCGGTATTTTGCCACACGTCCGACCAGACGTAGACCGAGCGGAACAGGCCCGGTTCGCCGAGAAAATTGATCGCACCAAGCCCGAGCGACTGCAGCGCCTGATTGACGATGCCGAGCCGCGGCGCCAGCAGCAGCATAATCATCGAGACCATAACGACGGTTGAAATGAAATACGGCGCATACGTCACCAGCTGTACGGCGCGTTTGAAGAAGCCGGAACGAATTTCGTTCAGCGCGAGCGCCAAAATGATCGGAATCGGAAAACCGACCGCCAGATGATAGATGCTGATGAACAGCGTATTTTTGATGAGCGTCCAGAACACCGGGTTTCCGAAGAACAGCTCGAAATGTTTGAACCCGGCCCACGGACTGCTCCATATACCCTTTACCACGCTGTAGTCCTTGAAAGCAATGACGGCGTTCAGCATCGGCACGTACTTGAAAATGAGAAAATACAGAATGGGCGGCACAACGATCAGATAGAGCTGCCAGTGGCGGCGCACGCTTCGGCGGGCGACCGTTACCGCTTTCAGAAGTCCCCCCTCCTTTCGGATGCGATTTCAGATCGATTTCGGTTGCGATTTCGGGTTTCGACTGTGATGTCGAGTTTCGGCTGCGGTGTCGAGCATGTTCGGAAAGTCGGGCTCCCGGGATTGACAGCGCTTTCCGTGGATTGAATTGTAGCGCCGGCCGCTCACCGGCGTAAAGGTACAATTACGGAACCAACCGTACAATGCCTTCTGCCGCGACCGTACAATGGTTCCGTCGGGGTACACGAATCGCAACGCCTTCGTCCGCGCCAAGTAAAAAAGACATATTCAAGGCCGACTAATAGCGTAGCCGCTACAATAGAAACGACATATCCATTGCAGGCAGTACAGCGGACCCCCGCTACAGGTAGAAACGGCATGCCCGCTGCAAGCAGAAACGGCGTACCCGCAGCAGGCAGAAACGGCGTATCCACTACAAGCAAAAACAACGCACCCACTGCAAGCAGAAACGGCATGCCCACTGCAAGCAAAAACAACGCACCCACTGCAAGCAGAAACGGCATGCCCACTGCAAGCAGAAACGGCGTACCCACTGCAAAGCAGAAACGGCGTACCCACTGCAAGCAGA
>NZ_BOVJ01000110.1 GCF_018403665.1 Paenibacillus cisolokensis | reverse complement strand
CCGACATGTAAAGGAACTGGCAAAGTCGCCGGACTGGAGGAACCGAAGGATGAATGAAAAAGAGGCCCTTTGGTGGATGCTCGAATGTCCGAAAACTGACCCATGCTATTGTAAAGAAGAGTGCATGTATCTACGGCAAAAATCGCGGGAACAGGAGGAACCGAACCATGACTGAACAATTGACTCGTGAAAAGTATTGTCGATGCCCGCCGGTAGAGATTTAGATGCGCTGGTGGCTGAAAAAGTAATGGGATGGGATATTCATTCCAAGTACACTGGGAAATTCAATCCCGGACATGACTTAGAATGCAACTATACAACTCACGAATCGCTCGTTGTGAGAAGGGTCCCTGAATTCTCAGCCGATATATCAGCAGCTTTAGAAGTTGCAATACATCTGCAAAAGCAAGGCTACTACGTTTGCATTGATCTGAAAGCATGCGAAGAAACGTCGGTAGGTGTATATGAAGAAAACCCGGCGGAGCAAATCGCATATGCAAAAGCGCAGACACCATCCGAAGCCATATGTAAAGCTGCTCTACTGGCGGTGATGGACCGTGACTGACCGAGAAAAGAAGATAGCGGAGATACGGCTTGAGGAAATACCGAAGCCTGATCCAGTTAGTTCGATAAGTCAATATGCAAAACAATTTGGAGGCACCCTAACAGGAGAAGCATTCCAAGACTTGTTTGACGTAATCGACCGCGAACGCGAGGAAAAGCGGAAACTGCGGGAGGAACTCGAAACGCTAAAGCGTCTAAATCGCAACATGCGGGAAGATGTGGATGATGCTTATCAGCAACTTCGTGAGGAACGAAAACAACTCCAATCCGCACAGCAAGACAGGGAAAAGCTGATCGAGGGGTTGCGGTGGTATGCAGACGAGGAGAATCAAAAACTCGACGAAAGCACGCGGCACTGGGAGAATGTTTACTCGCCTTATGAAATGGACGGAGGCCAACGCGCCCGCGAAATCCTCAAAGAAATTGGAGTAATTGAATAAAGGAGGCGTCGTAAATGGGTAATCACATCTGTAAGGAATCGTTACTCGATTATCTCTACGAACAAATCGCGAACTGCCGCTATGGATTTTACGATCTCGACGAAAGTTTAACGCGTGCCTTCGAAATGGTTGCGCAAGAAGTAGAACGCGGGCGATTTGACGTTGAGAACGTGATGAGCGTTCCGATTGACCGCGCTTGGCAGGACATGTTTTGCGAGCATCTTTTCGAAATGGGATTTAACTGTTACGGAAATCCCATCGACGACAAAGACGAAACGCTGCGGTCACTCGAACGAAACGTCGAAGGCAGCGAAGGGGGAACGTTTTATTGTTACGAAAACGACACGTTCCGTATTATGCCGTACTATTGGGGCGATGACGAAGAAATCAGCGAAATGCCGAATTTCGTATATAAGCCGACCGGCTACCGTCTGAAATGGTATAAGTACGCACTACGCGACAGCTACGCGAACCAGGACGTCACATACGTACAACTTGACGAAATGTTGCGTAAATGCCGCGAATCGCTGGGGGTGTCCGCTAATGACGAAAGTTAAATTGCCGCCGAAAGTTGCGGCCGCACTCGATAAGGTACGTGAGAAGCACAGAGATATCGATTATATCGCGTGGAAAATTCCGCAAGAGGATTGTATCTATACTGAGGCCGACCGTATCCTTTACGATTACGCAAGGAAAGCAAGCTTTATCGACCTCGTAAACGCGCTTCAATATGGTTACGAAGCGTGCGATCCGAAGGAAGCGAAAATCGCGGAAATCATCCGTTCGTTGCCGAACATGACGCCAGAAGAGATCGCGGCTCTAATCGTACGCGAGGTGATCGACCGTGCCGAAGCCTAAACGTAACACGGACGACTGGCGTAATCTCCCGTACGAATACTGGAACGTCCGGACGCTGCACGCTTATTTCGCGGACCGAAACCGCGAACTGTACGGAGTCGACCCGTATTTGCCGATGAGAAATTGGCGTTTTGAACAAGGCGTATTAAAACGCGCACTAACGGAATACGGGGCCGAAACACTGCACCGGGCGTTTGACGTAATATTCCGCGAATACCGACCGTCGCGTGATTACCCGTATTTGACCGCCGGCTTTGCGGTCGCGTACCGATTAAATGCGGTGTTGCCCCGGATTTTGGCGGAAAAAGAACGGAAGAATGACGCAGGGGAAACGGATTATAACGAATTGAAAGGGTGGCTGTGACGGTCATGTTCGGATTAATCCATTTACCGGACGGCGGCTTCGAATACGTCCGCAATTACGAAGACTTTGCGTCTTTGGTCCGGGAACGTCTCGGATTTGAAGCGGAAGAGATCGTGCGCGAGCTTATCCGGCAAGCGGACTATAACGCTGTCAAGGCGGATTCCGATTTACTGTCGTACGAAATGACGATGGAGGGCATGCGTGAAGGGTTCGTAGAGATTGACGATCGCGTCGCGGCGATCCGACGGGAGATGGCGAAGGGGCGCGTTAATAAACGTGAGGTGGCCTGGTTGCTTGACGTTATCGAGTCGCGGGTGGCTGAATATTTGTAGCGAGCGTGGGAATTCGGACAGGGCGCGTACATTACTTGTTGAACGTAGGATCGTCGGTGCGGCCGAGGAGGTAATCGGTGGATACGCCGAAATAGTCCGCGAGCATAACAATTTGTTTGCTGTCCAACGTGCTTTCGTCGGCCTCTATCCGCTGAACTTGACGAGTTGTCTTATGATTAAGAATTTCGGCCATTTCTCGTTGAGTCTTACCGGCTTTTTCGCGAAGTTCTTTAAACCGAGAGCCAAGTGTAGCCATAATAAAAACCTCCAAAAAAGTTGTTGACATGACTTAAAACTTCGTGTAGTATAAGGTTACGAAGTTTAAAGACGCGAAGCTAAGCGTCGGAATTCGTAGAAACATTATAACACAAACGCGCATCCCCGCGCAAACAGGCCGTCATCCTCTGGCCGCAAATCTTCGTAACATATTCGGACGCCCCATTGTCCGACCACGCAGCAAAAACCTCCGCACGATATGTCGCAGTTATGGCGTACCCCTTACGCTAGGCTGACGATAAAGGACCGATCCCCTAACGGTCCGTATCAGGCGCGAGGCGTTTTGCGTCTATAACGGCTAAAAACGAAAGGAGAACGAAACAATGACGATCATTACCAATCTTACACCGCACGAGGTCGTAATTTACAACGCGGAGGGTACGGACATTATCGCCAGCATCCCGGCATCCGGCGTAGTAGCGCGCGTCGCCCAAACGGCTAAACCGCAGTCACCCGTTAACGGAATCCCCGTCGTACTTACGGAATACGGCGAAGTCGACGGGCTGCCGCCGGAACAACCTGACGTCTATAATATCGTATCGATCGTCGTCGCGCAGGCACTAGCGGCAGCTGGCGTAAAACGTACGGACATTCTCGTACCGGACAGCGGCCCGGCGAGCGTTGTACGTGATCCGGATGGTAAAATTCTGGGCGTGCGGAGGTTGATGTGGATATGAAACGCGCAAGCTTAACGCAACTCCTCGAATTCGGCCGCGAGCTGAAACGTATTAAAGACGCCGGCCTAGCGGACCATATCGGCGGCTTCGGCGAATTTATCGCGCTGGTCGGACTGTCCCGTCAGCAGGCGGACCGTCTCGTTCGGCTGGCGGAGGTGGCCGCACGATGATTCGAATTGGCAGGCCGTTAGCGCATAATACGTTCGCTGTATACGTTAACGGGACGCAGCTTGTTGAAATTATTTACGCGAGATCACGACAACAGGCGTATGAGTGGGCGAGGCGGACGTATGGCGATGGCGCGTATATAATGATGAACGTTCAAGCGCGTGATATTACATTAGAGAGGTGATGACGCGATGAATACGGACTATCGCCACCATTTCGATCTGATACGTCTTAATCCGGTATTGTCTGACGATGCACAGCGGCAAGTCGCGCAGTGGTATTACGTTGTGTCCGTTCAATTAGCGCTATTACTGCGCGACCCGCTGCCCGAAATCCGCGCAATTGACGCGGCTTATCGCGAGGTGTTCAAACGTGAGCCTGTCGTTAATTGACTACGCCAACGCGCCGGCCCGTATCTTTCTGGACCTGGCCGATATTGCGGATATTCGCGGTAATCACCGTTTGCGTCGCGTGTGGCTCGCGAATTACTTACGATTAATTGACGGAGGGAGGGCGTGATGATTGACGTTTTCGAAACGCTGCTTGCTCGCTAAATACTGCGCGGCCGCCGACTCTGACGTATGCAACCGTACATGCGCGACGTTTATCGGAGTTAGCGGTCGGGAAAGGCGCGCAAATGTACCGCAGATGTATCGTATGCTGACGCTGGACAATTCGCCGGCCCGCGAAGGACAGCCGGAAATTTACGAGCTGCTTTCGGAATATGCCGCGACGTTTGCGCGCCAGTTTGACGACGACGCCGCGCCGATCAAGTCGTTATATCTGTATTCGCACGAGCCGGGCACCGGTAAGACGACGACGGCCGCTGCGGTCCTTAACGAATACATTGTCCGTCATTATATAGGCGCGATTAAACGGGGCCGCCAACCGGCCGAAGTCCCCGCGTACTTTCTCGATGTTAACGCGTGGCAATCGGACTTCAACGAGTTCAACCGGCCGCGTATACCGGATGAAATTGCGGAACCGGCTGCCGAACGTTACTATCGCGCACAAAAACGGGCAATGACCGCGCCTTTCGTCGTGCTTGACGATATCGGAGTCCGTGAGTGCAGCGAGGCGTTTCGCGCTGACTTGCATCGGATTATTAACGCGCGAGTCACTGCCGGATTGCCGACCGTGTATACGTCGAATATCCCGCTGTCCGAGATAAACGACGTATTTCGCGAAGTGCCGGCGCGACTGGCGGACCGAATGCGGGACTTATGCGCGGTGCTGACGTTTAAAGGCGGCTCAAAACGCGGACTACAACGAAGGGAGGGAACGGAAAATGAGCGTTGAAGAACCGCTTCTGTCGAAGATTATTGACGAGAACGACCCGTCGGTGCTGGACCGTTACGGAATATTGCGCGAACACTTTGCGTCAGAGCCAGCGCGTCAGATGTACGATTTTATCCGATCGTACAGCGCGCAAATGGCGGGGCCGCCCCGTCGTATGCCGTCGCGGTCGAGCGTGTGCCGGACTTTACGTACCTACCGCAAATTTCGGATTCGTTCGAGTATTTGGCGCGCAAGTTGAAGGAATCGTACGGAAAGCGTCAATTGAGCGAATTTTTCGCGGACGAAAAGGGCGAGATCGCCGCTAAATTTGCGGAAATCGGAAAGACGGCGACCATTGACGACTTTGTATCGTTATTGACTAAACGCCTGTCCGATATTAAAATGGGAACAGACGTTCGACGTGCGGTAGGAATTGACATCTCGCAGCACGCCGACAAGTTTCTCGCGGAATATCGGGCGCGCGCCGCCGGGCTGTCCGGTCGAGTATGGCGGTCAAAATTTCCGAGCGTCAACGAGGCGATTGGCGGGTACTTTTCGTCAAATATGTACGTTTTCTACGCGAGATCAGGGCGCGGCAAGTCCGTCATAACGATGGAAGAGGCGATCGAATTCGCGTGGCAGGGGGCGACCGTACTTGTCTACGCATTGGAAATGTCTTGGTTCGAGTGGATGGCGCGGGCATTTTCGTCCATCAGCGCGCGAGTCGGCGTTGGTATTAAGGCGGAAATTGACGGCGTTGATTACGATGCTGGTTTCGACGTTAATGCGCTACAAGGCGCACGCTTGACGCCGGAGTACGAAGCCGCGTTCGAACGGTTTGTTACGGGATTGAACGATATAATTCCCGGACGAATCATCCTCCGCGCTACAAACGACGCCGACTTTCTCGACCGCAGCCTTGACGCGCTAAAGGCCGACATAATCGAGACGGGAGCTGACGTTGTTATTATCGACCCGTTTTATTATCTCGACTATGAAAGCAATACGTCGAAAACGGCGGGCGGCGACGCGGCGGAAACATCCAAAAAATTACGGAGACTTACGGGTGCGCTCGATGTCCTGACGATTGCAATAACGCAAGCCGACGAAGACTCGAGCGAAAAAAGCGACGACGGAACTCGCGAACTAAGACCGCCGAAACGTGCCGAAGTGAAGAAGACGATGCAGCTGCTCGAAGATGGCGCGGCCTTGATCGGTATTGACACGTTAGCTCACGAAGGGCGCGGCGTAATCGATATCAGCAAAGGACGCAGCGGCGGCGAAGACGCACGCATTGAAATCGTTTACCTTCCGAAGTACGGCATTGTCCGTGAGCCGAACGCGGTGGACGAAGCGGCGAAGTTTACGGGGGTATTCTGATGCTTCCGGTCGACTTCCGTGCCGAACTCGAACAATTTACGTGGGTAAACGCGACATGGACCGACGAAAAATTGATCGCAGCCAGTCCGTTCCGCTACGAGCGGCACCCGTCATTCGCGGTCATCTTCGAACATGGCGGCTGGCGTGACTATGGCGCGGTTGATCCGGAATGGGCGAGCGGAAACTTCGTCAAATTGCTGGCGTTCCTGCGCGACGAAACGTACGAAGAAACGCGCGATTACTTGGCGGCCAAATACGGGGATATACCGGCCGATGGCGATGATATTACGCTTCGTCTTCCGAAACTAGGCGGGGCACGGCCGAAATTGCGACGAATTGACGCAGCGCTCTTGGGCCGTTACCTGTACCGACATCTGTATTTAGGCGGGCGCGGCATAAGCGAGGACGTACAGCGGCTGATGCGGATTGGCTACGACAGAGAGCGGCAGGCCGTTACGATTCCGTGGTTTAACGCGGACGGTACGCTCGGCAACGTCAAGTACCGAAGCGTCAACTCAAAGGCGTTTTGGTACGAAAGTGGGGCGCGGCCGATCCGTGAAATGCTGTACGGGATCGACATCGCCTATTCGCGCCGGATAAAGCGGGCGGCTATCGTCGAGGCCGAGATCGACGCGCTTACGTTGATGTCCGCGGGCATATTCGCGATCGCGACAGGCGGAACGGCGTTTAATGCGGCCAAGCGCGATTTATTGTTACGGTCGCCTATCGAAGAGGTAACGTTGTTTCGCGACAACGACAACGCAGGACGGACGTGGCGAAACCGTGTCGTGGCGGAGCTGCGCGGCAAGATTGACGTGTCAATTGCGTTAGTGCCGACGCGGTACAAGGACGTCAACGACTGGCGGCGACCGGATGAAATACGGAGGGCTTACGAAGGGAGACGGCGGCTAAAAA
>NZ_BOVJ01000109.1 GCF_018403665.1 Paenibacillus cisolokensis | reverse complement strand
CGGCAAGACGACGCTGCTCAATGTGCTGTCGACGATCGACAAGCCGACCTCCGGACGGATCGAGCTGAACGGAATCGATCCGATGCGGTTGAACGACAAGAAGCTGGCGCTGTTTCGCCGACGGGAGCTCGGTTTTATCTTTCAGGATTTTAATTTGCTCGATACGCTCACGATCAAGGAAAATATGATATTGCCGCTCGTGCTCGAAGGCGTTTCGCCGAAACGGATCGAAGAAGCGCTGGAGCCTTATGTCGAAATGCTGGGCCTTAAGGATATATTGGAGAAGCGGACGTACGAGGTTTCCGGCGGTCAGAAGCAGCGCGCCGCGATTGTCCGGGCGATGATTCACCGGCCTTCCCTGCTGCTTGCCGACGAGCTGACGGGCAATCTGGATTCGAAAGCGGCCCGCGACGTCATGGAGGCGCTCCGGCAGTTGAACGAACAGATGGGCGCCACGATATTGATGGCGACGCACGATCCGTTCTCCGCGAGCTACTGCAAGCGGATCGTCCTGATCAAGGACGGGCGGTTTTTCTCGGAAATCCGCAAGGGGACCGGACGGCAAAGCTTTTTTCAGCAAATTTTGGATGCCCTCAGCATGATGGGAGGACATTTCGATGACGTTCCGATCGCTCGCGCTTAGCAATATGAGAGGAAACTGGCGCTCGTACGGCGCTTTTTTTCTGAGCAGCGTCTTCTCTGTTTTCATTTTTATTTGTATGCCGCCTTTATCTATCACCCGGAAGTGCGAAACGGTCAGATTGCCTCCGCCGAGAATGTGTCGAAAATGATGATCGTCTGCGAATATTTGATCGGCGTCTTTTCGTTTTTCTTCATTCTGTATGCGAACTCGGCGCTGCTCAAGACCCGCAAGAAGGAATTCGGCTTGCTCGCGCTTTTCGGCATGACCCGCTGGCAGCTGCGCCGGCTCATCTTCTATGAAAATGCCGCAATGGCGGCCGTATCCGCCGGCGTCGGGATCGGACTCGGCATTCTGTTCAGCAAGCTGTTCTTTATGGCGCTCTCCGTTCTGCTCGGAACGAAGGCGGCGATCCGGTTTCACGTGCCGCCGGAGGCGGTATGGCTGACGGCAAGCGGTTTTATGCTGCTGTTCATGGCGATTACGGCGCTTTCGCTCGTCCGGATCGGCCGCACCGAAATAGCCGGTCTGCTCAAGGAAGCGCGCATGCCCAAGCCGGAGCCGGTTTTTCCGGATGGCTCGTTGCGCTCGCGGCGGTCTGTCTCGGTAGCGGATACGGGCTCGCGGTCGCAGCCGACGAGCATACCGTCGGGGTGCTCATCCTTCCCGTCACGGGACTGGTGACGATCGGAACCTATTTTCTGTTTACGCAGTGCAGCGTGGCGTTAATCCGTTTTTGCAGAAGCGGAAACGGCTGTACTACGACCGGACGAATATGATCGTCGTCTCCCAATTGGCGTACAAGCTGAAGGACAATGCCCGCATACTGTTCTTAAACGCCATATTGGGCGCGGTTGTACTGACGGCGGCCAGCACGGTGTGCGTTATTCTCGGGATGAACAGGGACAGTCTGCTGTACGGCACGCCGTATACGATCGGCTATTATGAAGTCGGGGAGACGTCCCGGCTGGTGGCGGATCCGGAAATGATCAGACAGATGATCGGGCAGGACGGAAGACAGCTGGCTTATGAGGCGCGCGCCGTCGCCGTGCCGATCCATCTGGACCGTTACGAGCTGCGAAATGGCGGAGTCATTACGCTGCAAAGCGCCGCTGTCGCCATTTCCGGGACCGATTACAACCGGCTGGCCCGGACGCTCGGCCGGGAGACGATTGCGCTCAGTCAAGGCGAAAGCTATTTGATCCTGCCTTACTATATGAACTGGTACACGCCGGAGAGGGTAACGGGAACGGCGGACGGCCGTACGTTCCATTATGCGGTTGCCGGTTTCTCGCACCGGCCGGTGCTGCCTCCAATCGGTCCTTTCACCTATACGCTTGTCGTCCGGGACGAACAATATGCGCAATGGCTGGCCGCCACGCCGCAGCATGAGCGGCTTGCGGCTTACGGATTCGAGATCAAAGACTGGAAGACGGCGGGAGAAACGGTGGACAAAATCAGGCAGTCGATCCCCGAGCAGTACCGGACCAAGCAGACGATGACGAGCCGTGTCGACGATTATGCCCAAATGCGGCAGCAGACAGGACAGGCCCTGCTGGTCGGCGTCTTTATTTGTGCGGTGTTCTTCATCGCATCCGGAAGCCTGATCTATTTCAAGCTGTTTACCGAGCTGCAAGACGATTTGGCGACATTTCGGGCATTAACCCGCATCGGCATGACGATCGGCGAAATCCGCCGCATCGCGGCGACGCAAATCGGCATTCAGTTTCTCGTGCCCGGTCTCGTCGGAGCCGTTCACACGTCGTTCGCCATGATTCCGCTCGGCAAGATTATGCATATCGACGCTTTGCGGTACGCCGCTACTATTCTGCTGATCTATTTCACCTTGCAAGCTATCTATTTTGCGGTGACGAGCCGCAATTATATGAGAAGCATTCGGAGAAAATTGCCGGTGTAACCGGTACTGGACGCCCTCTTGCAATCTTGAATTCTAACAAAATAAGGATAAGGCTTCTCACCACGGCATTCATCCAAGAGGTGAGTGTCTCCGCGGCATAAGGTATAGTAGAGGACAATAGAAAGGGAGATGAAGGATATGTCTGATACGGTTGCCGATACCGGTGGAGAAACGATACTGCCCGCGGAGGAACCGAACGTAGCGGCGCATGCGGCGCCGGTTAAGGTGCAGGGTCGCCAGCTTGCGAGCAAATGGGCCAAAACGAAGGCGCTGCTGTCGCATCCCCGGATTGCGCCGCATATTCCGCCGACGAGAATGTATAATGCGGAAAATTTAAAGAGCATGCTGAAGACGCATGGGATGGTCGTCATCAAGCCGGTCCGGGGAGGCGGGGGCCATGGTGTCATCAAAGTGTCAGCGGAAGGCGGCGGCTATTCGTATACGCAGCATATGAAAACGCACCGCTTCTCCAGCTTCGCCGCGCTGGGCAGAGCGCTCGATTCGAAACGGAATGGCCGCAAATATTTGATCCAGAAAGGCATCTGGCTGGCGACGGTCGGCGGCCGTCCGATTGATTACCGCGTCAAATATGTCAAAGAGGGCGGCAGGTGGAAGTACCGTTCGATGGTGGGCAGGGTAGCGCGTCCCGGCTTGTTCGTCACCAACCTGTGCCAGGGCGGAACGATGCTGACGGCGGCGCAAGGCATTTCCCGCTCGTTTTCGAAGTCGATGGTCAAGAGTAAAAAAAGGGAAATGCGCAAGTTGACAGAGCTGTCGACCCATGTGCTGACGAGCCGGTTTCCCGGACTCAGCCAGTTCGGATACGATTATGGAATCGATAAAAACGGAAAGATCTGGATATTTGAAGTGAATACGAGACCTCAATAACAGCATAGACGATTAAAAAGATTGATAGCATTGTTTGATAGTATTGAAGTTTTTATGAAAATGGTCTGCAAACCCGATTGTGAATAACACTATCCACATTGTCCCCATTGTGATTCCTTATTTTCGACGAATACCCACATCTTGTGCACAAGCTGTCCACATCATATTGTGGATAATTAGAACGCTTGTTCCGTCGTTTCGAGACATGCTAAGATGAGGATGGAAAAAGTTCAGGAATTGTTTTCCGGGAAGGGGTGGAGGAAATGGAGCTGCTTTCTGACGAGCTTCTGGTCGATACGTATTTCGCCGCGATTCAATACAAGCTGGATCCCGAATTTATTCGTCTTCTGGCAATCGAATTGAAGCGGAGAAAAATTAATCCGGAAGCTTATGAAATCGGCGCCTGACAAACGCCCTGACAACCGCTCGCTACACCAATCACATTTGCGAACTTGCAACCGATACCTCAAACCAATCGCGGCAGTGTGAACAATAGGCGATATGCCGGCATATACCGTCCGCAGACGCGGAAACGGGATCGTACTCGGCAATCGGCTCGTAAGGCGCATACGGCCCTGTCCAATCCGACGGGCGACCGCAATCATCCGCCATTTTCCCGCAGGATGCACACCTCACATTCAGTTGCTGAAATCCATTGCAGATCGGACATAACATAAGGGGTATCCTCCTAGCTGCGCTTCACATGGCAAAACGTTTAGGAAATAGTGCGGCAAGGTTAGGATACCCCATCATGCGTTATTCGGATTCAGGCGGATGTTACAGCTTCATATTGCTGCTATGTCCGGGCGACAGCCTCGCATCGGGATCGATATACACTTTGGCGTTGTTGATCGCGGTAGGCGCTTCGCCGAAGCCGACGGCGATCAGCTTGAGCTTGCCGGGATAAGTCGTAATATCCCCCGCCGCGAAGATGCCGGGGATATTCGTTTGCATTCGGGAGTCGACGACGATGGAGCCGCCTTCGATATTCAGTCCCCATTCGGCAATCGGGCCGAGCGACGAGACGAAACCGAAATTGACGATAACGGCGTCGACATCGATCGTCTGCGTCTCTTTCGTCTTGATATCGCCGATCGTGACCTGTTCGATCCGGTCGGTGCCGTGCAGCGCGGTAATTTCCTTCGGCGTCAGCACGTTGACGCGCGATTTCATCAAGTTCTCAACGCTGTGTTCATGCGCCCTGAACCGGTCACGCCGGTGAATGAGCGTCACGCTTTCCGCGATCGGCTCCAACATTAACGCCCAGTCGACCGCCGAATCGCCGCCGCCGCAAATCAGCACCTTCTGGCCTTTGAACTGCTGCAGGTCGCCTACGAAATAATGCAGATTTTTCTTTTCGAAAGCGGCCGCTTCCGGCAGCTCCAGCCTGCGCGGCTGGAAAGCGCCGACGCCTGCCGTTATGATGACGGCTTTGGCGTAATGGCGTCCTTTGTCCGTCACGACCTCGAACAGCCGCTCGTCGTGTTTGATAACTTGCACGACTTGCTCTTCCAGGCAAATCTCCGCATCGAAAAGCTCCATTTGCTTCTGCAGCCGGTTAACCAGTTCCTGAGCGGTAACCTTCGGAAATCCGGCCACATCGTAAATATATTTTTCCGGATACAGCGCGGCGAGTTGGCCGCCGAGCTGAGGCATGCTTTCGATCAGCTTGACGGACGCCTGGCGCATGCCGCCGTAGAAAGCGGCGAACATGCCAGCCGGTCCTCCGCCGATAATAATAAAATCGACAATTGAATCGGGTTGCGCATTCGACACAGGTGGCACCTCCACTTCTTTCTCTTTTGAATTTTCATTATTTTTCATTATAACGTTATGCGGCAGCCGAAGGAAATAAGAGTTTTGTATGTTATTCTAAACATTTTCGTATATTTTGCCCTTGATCTTTTATCCAAAACTTTGTATGATGTCAAAAGCAAACGGCAGAAGTGCCGCTTTACGGCATTTTGGCAACGTCATATGCCCTGATAGCGGGCCATTCATTTGCATAAGCTAACATAAAATAATTTCAACCGAGATTGTGTAATTTTTCACAAAGTGATGTTTTTCACAGATGATTTAATGAAGAAACAGAACAAAGATCAATTGGGAATGGAAGGGATACTGCATGAGCAATATACCGAAGATTGTCATTCTGGGCGCCGGCTACGGCGGCGTACTGACCGCGCTTCGTCTGCAGAAGGAACTGAACTATAACGAGGCCGACGTCACGCTGGTCAACAAGCATGACTACCATTATATTACGACACATCTGCATATGCCGGCTGCCGGGACTGACAATCCGGAGAATGCGCGCGTTAGCATTTCCAAGCTGATCGACGAGTTCAAAATCGATTTTGTCAAGTCGACGGTCGTCCAAATCCGTCTCCAGGACAAAAAGGTGATTCTCGAAGACGGCACATTGTCTTACGATTACCTGGTGATCGGTCTTGGCGGCGAACCGGAGACGTTCGGCATTCCGGGACTGGCCGAACATGCGATGAACATTCGCAGCATCAACTCGGTTCGGCTTATCCGCGAACATATCGAATATTGCTTTGCCCGCTACAAGCGCGAGCCGCACCGTACCGATTATTTGACGTTCGTCGTCGGCGGTGCCGGCTTTACGGGCATCGAATTCGTCGGCGAGCTGGCCGACCGCATTCCGGTGCTGTGCAAGCAATTTGACGTCGATCCTTCGCTCGTCAAAATTTACAACGTGGAAGCTGCGCCGACCGCGCTTCCGGGATTCGATCCGGAGCTTGTGGAGTATGCGATGGAAGTGCTGAGGAAAAAGGCGTGACGTTCCGGATCGGGACGGCCATTAAAGAATGCACCCCCGACGGCGTTGTCGTCGGCGAGGGTGAAGAGATCCGTGCGCAGACGGTGATCTGGACCGGCGGCATCCGGGGCAACCGGCTGATCGAAGAAGCCGGATTCGAGACGATGCGCGGCCGCGTCAAGGTCGACGAGTTTCTGCGCGCCCCCGGCCACGAGAACATCTATATCGTCGGCGACAATTCGATCATCTTCAATCCGGAAGGGCGCCCGTATCCGCCGACCGCGCAAATCGCCATGCAGCAAGGCGTGACCTGCGCGCATAATCTCGTCGCTTCGATTCGCAATCAGCCGCTCAAAAAATTCGAGTTCCACAATAAAGGAACTGTCGCTTCGCTCGGCAAGGGAGAAGCGATCGGCATCGCGTTCGGGAAGAAATACAAAGGCCGCGTCGCCGCGTGGCTGAAGAAGCTGATCGATCTTCGCTATCTGTTCATTATCGGCGGCATCCCGCTCGTGCTGCGGAAAGGCAAGTTTTTCTGATGCGCCACTGCAGCGTACAAGTCAGGGGATTGCTGACGAGAGACGAGCTTGACCGGTACAACGCGCTCATGGAAGTCGGAGCGTTCCTGGAATCGGCGAACCGTTACGATCTGGCTTATACGGTGCAGCATGAGATCGACCTGCTCATTCAGCCGGCTATCGAACGGCTCAAGGAGAAGGGACGCGCCCGCGACCGCGCGACCCGGGAATATTTGGAGGCCAAAAGGCTGGAGACGGAAAGCGCGGAAGAGCGCGAAGACTGATTCGACGCGAAGACTTACTGACTCGAAACGAAAAGGCTTTGTACGGCCACCGCGCAAAAGGCGGCTGCCGTACAAAGCCTTTGTTGTCCCGCAGACGGGATTACTGCCGAACGCTCAACATCCGGCGCAGTCCTTCATCCGTCAGCAGGTTGCCGACGTAGAAATCGCCGAAATCGCCGAAGCGGGCGCTGACCTCGTCAAAGCGCATTTCATAGACGAGCTTCTTGAATTGCAGCGCATCGTCCGCGAACAGCGTGACGCCCCACTCCCAATTGTCGAAACCGACGGAGCCGGTAATGATTTGCTTGACCTTGCCGGCGTATTGGCGGCCGATCATGCCGTGGCTGCGCATCATGGCGCGGCGTTCATCCATGCTCAGCATATACCAGTTGTCCGCGCCGCTTCTGCGCTTGTTCATCGGGTAGAAGCAGACATGCTTCGTCTTGGGCAAAATCGGCTTCAGGCGGGCGGCCACTTCGGGAATTTCCAGCGGGTTGACGCCGGGTTGTCCCATATAGTTGCTCAGCTCCACAACGCTTACATAGGAATACGCCGGCCGGGTAAAGGCGGCGAATGACGTTTTGTTGAACGCGGTTTCCAGCTCGTTCAGCTCCTCCAGCGTTTCGCGCAGATGCATGAGCATGAAGTCCGCCTTTTGTCCGACGATGGCGTAGAAAGCGGTGCTGCCTTGCTTTGCTTCTTCCGTGCCGGCCCACTCCCGTCTTAAGCTCTCCAGCTCCTCCGCCGCTTGCTGCCGCTCGCTTTCGGATGCGGAAGTCCAGGCCGTCCAGTCGATGGCGCGAAAATCGTGCAGCGCATACCAGCCTTCCAGCGTTTGTGCCGCTTCACTCATGTTCGTTCACTCCTTATCAATACCGGGTCGTTTGTACCGGATGGTTGCGTTGCTGTTATTGTAACGTAATGCGGCCGGCGGGAGCAAATGACGGTCTTGTGACAAAAGGATATCGCAAATTGACTTCGGCCAAGACATTCTTTAAACTGTACTGAGAAGCGAAAGGGGAAGACGACATGCTGCAAATCATTGTGGCGATGCTGCTGTTTTTGTCATGATGTTCGGCATCGGATTCATATTGAATATGCTTTTGAAAACGACATGGTTTCCGATTTATTTGTTTATCATCGTACTGCTGCCGCTCGGCATATGGGCGACCTGGAACGAGGACGCGTCTTTTGTCGAAAACTTTACGGCCTTTACGTTTGTCGATATGCTGCCGGCTATTGCCGCGCTGGTCGGCGCCTACTTCAGCGGCTGGACGATCCGTGCGCTGCGCCGCGGCGGGTACAAAATGTTTTGACAATGAACATGTTCGTTCGAAGCAAAGGCGTACGCCAACTTTTCAGCGGGATGCCGCAGGCGGTTGGCGTGCGCTTTTTGTTGTGCGCGATTTTGGGCGAGAACAGGCCGCGCAAAGGAGAAATTCGTCGAAACGCGCGAAGCCGGCCGGCGCCGGCGCGGTTATAAAACCTTTCCAGCGCATCGCTCCGGCCGCCCGTTTATGATAGAATAATAGAAAGTCTCATGGAGAAGTGGAGAAGATGCCATGCGCATCGCGAATTTGCATCATTTCACCGAGCATCACCGTTACTACATATTTCGGGGATTTTCGCTAAGTCCCCTCGACGAACATATGCTGTCCCACGTTTATCAGCCGATGATCGGAGCATCCGCGATTTCGCTGTACCGTCTTCTGTACCATCATGTGGCGGAAGGCCGCACAGGCTATTCGTCGCTGGAGCAGCAGCGCAAGCTGCTGCTCGGGCTCGGACTCGACATGAACGAACGCGGTCGCAAGCGGCTGATCGCGGACGCCTCCCGTCTGGAGGCGGTCGGCCTCTTGCAGACGTCCCGGCTGTTCGTGCCGGACAACGACGATTTCGTCTACGAATACGAGCTGATCGCACCGCTTTCGCCGGACGAATTTTCCGCAACCAGCATCTGGCGCTTCTGCTGACGGACAAGGTCGGCAAATATGCCGTCATCGCGCTGCGGGAGTCGTTCGCGGCGAAGGAGCCGGACGAGCTGGCGCAAGTGAAGCTGGAGCGGGAGAACATATCCGTCCCGTTCTATGAGCTGTTCCGGCTTAACGCGCATGCGTACGACTCCGAGCTCGAACAGGCGCTCGCGGAGGTGGCGCCCGATCGCCAGGGCGCCGCGCCTCCGCCGCTTGCGACGGCGGGCATCGCATACGGGGACATCATTATGCGGTTCCCGCGCAATTCGGCCAACCGCCGGTATGTGGAGCGGATGCGGACCGATGCGGACATGCTCGCGCAAGTGAATTACGTCGCCTACAAGTATTCGCTCGATGCGGCGGATCTGTGCCGGCTGCTGGACGAAGACGGCATGTTCGATGCAAACGGCGCTTTGCTCGTCGACGAGCTGCAGATGAAGGCGAATCAGCTGTACCGGCAGGACCGGAAGCGCGAAGAGGAACGCGAGCGCTATCTGGCGCGCACGCAGGGCAGGGGCGAGGCGGAGGCGGGTTCGTCCGATCAGGCGCCGGAGGAGTTCCCGGTCATGGCGGAGCATTATTTGCCCGTGCCGGCGCAGCTCGCCGGGCGTTGCGATATTCATCAATACAACATGTTGATGCGCAACGAGCCGCATACCCGGTTTATCCAGCGTTTTTTCCCCGGCGCCGTGCCGGAATGGCTTGACCGCGTGTTCGAGCGCATCGACCTGAATTATCGGCTTCCCGCGCCGGTCATCAATGTGCTCATCCATTACGTCATCGGCATGAACGACGCGCAGCGGGTTACCCGGGCGTTTATCGACGCGGTGGCGGCGAACATGCTGGTCAAGCGGATCGACACGTTCGAGAAGGCGGTCGGCTACGTGCGCGAGCAGATCGGGCTGGAAGCGGAGAAGGAGCGGCAGCAAACCGCGGCGAAGACCGGCGCCGCCGGAAGAAGCCGCGCAAGCAGGTCCGGCCGAAACGGGGGAACGGGGTCGCGCAAGCCGGCGATCCCGATCGTTCAGGATACCGGCGATACGGCTTCGATTTCGCCGGAGCGGCTGGAAGAGCTGCGCAAGCTGGCCCGCAAGCTGGACGGACAATCCTGAGGAGGTGACAGCGAATGGAATCGCTGAGCGATTTGTTGAAGCAATGGCGGGGCGGAGGCGCCATCTCCGAGCGTACGGAGAAGAAGGTGGCGGAGCTGATGGCCGACCCGCTCGTCGCGAAGCTGCGCATGAAACATCCGGAGCTCGACGAGCATGCCATTCGCCTGAACCTGAACCGGGTTTATCAATATGTGAAAGAATACCGGCAATGCTCCGCCTGTCCGGGGCTCGATCGCTGTCCCAACGATCTGGAGGGCCACTATACGCTGCTTTCCTTTGAAGGGGGTGCGGGCGGTCCGGCGCAGCTCGTCGACCGCAAAGTCGCGTGCAAAAAGCTGCTGGCCCGCCGGAATGAGGAACGCATCCGCAGCCGGATACGCAGCTTTTATATGGACGACCGGGCGCTGCGGCAGGGCTACTCGGCGGACGAAATATTGACGGCGGACCTGAAACGGAGCGAAGCGGTCGGGCGCATTCTGCGCTATATCGACAAGACGAAAGCCGAAGGGCTGCAGCAGGAAGGGCTGTACCTGGCCGGCCACTTCGGCACCGGGAAGACGTTTCTGATGTGTTATATGCTGCACGAGCTGGCCAAAGCGGGCTATTCCGGCATTATCGTCTACATGCCCGAATTCGTCGAAGATTTGAAGTCGATGCTGAACGAGCCCGGCCGTCTGCGGGAGACGGTCGAGCTGATGAAGCAGACCGATCTGCTCGTCTTCGACGATATCGGCGCGGAGAATCTGAATCCGTGGGTGCGCGACCACGTTCTCGGGCCGATTCTGAACTACCGGATGGAACGGAAACCGACGTTTTATACGTCCAATTATGATCTCGACGCGCTCGAGCGCCATTTCAGCTTTACCAATCGCGACGGCGACGAGCTGCACAAAGGACAGCGGCTGATGGACCGCATCCGCCCGTTCGTCGAGCCGGTCACCGTGAACGGCGAGAACAAGCGCTGGCGGAAGGACCGAACCGCCGATTAAAACCGCAACGATCCGGAGCGGGGAAGCGTTCGCCAAGAACGTTACCCCGCTCCGGATCGTTTTGTACCGCTATGTTGATCCCGATGTTCGTTCGAGCGGCCGGTAAAACAGTTGAACGCTCCCGGAACGAAGCGTCTTTGCCCGTTCGCGTATTCGCCATACTCGTCATCTACGCCATGCCAATCGATCTCCCCGTTTGGTCCTGCGAAGTAGCCGTCCAGCGAGACCAACTCTTGAACAATCAGTTTTCTCATTTTTATTCTCCTTCTGAAAGTTAAGATACTGCTATTCTATATCCCCTTCAATAATAGAGTTTCTTTCCGATTGCGGTCTTGTTTTCCGCGATTGGTCCCTTACCCCGCTCTGCGATGCGATGGTGCATTTTTTCCGATCTGCCGCTTTCTGTTACGGAATTTTCCATAGCATTTTGAAAGCGTTATCAGCGATGATTAAAATAAGAGCACGAGCTTACATCATCGCCAATGCAGGAGGGACGAATATGATGCGCTACCGTTTTCAGCTTCATTCCATTGTCGTGCAACTGTTCCTTTTTTCTTCGCGGGAATGACGCTGCCGGTGCTGATCGGCGGTCTGTTATCCTACTCCGTTTCGTCTTCCGTCGTGCAGGAGCAAGTCGGGAAAGTGGCGGCCCTGACAATCACCCAGGTCAACGACAAGCTGAATCTTTTCTTCAAGAAGCTCGACGATACCTCGATGATGGTGCTCAGCAGCAAAGACATTCACGGCTTTCTCGAAGCCAAAAAGGAGATGACGCTGTACGAAAGGGAGCAGCTGCTCAAAGATGCCAAAGAGCTGCTCACTTCCATCATGATCAATTCCCCGGAAATTCTCGACATCAACATTTTTGACGTGAAAAGGCAAAACGCCGTGCTCAGCTCCGATACGCTCATGTCGACTCCCGACCAGTGGGACTCCGGCTGGTACAAGGCGATTGTGGAAGCCGAAGGGAGGACGGTCTGGTTCGGTCTTTCCCGCACCTCCTATATCAAGGGAACGAATACCGGGTTTCCGGTGTTCGGGATGGGCCGGGCGATCAAAAGCTGGGAGACCGGCGATATTATCGGGGTATTGTTCGCCGAAGTGATGGGCGATGTGCTTATCGACGAGCTGGACCGCGTTCAGTTCGGCGATACCGGCTATACGTATGTCGTGAACGACGAAAACCGGTATTTCTATCATCCCGATCCGGCGTTGTACGGCGAAACGTCGGACATCGCGCTGCCGGACCGGGCGATCGAGCATATGTTCGGGAAAATCGGATGCTGCTCATCCCCGAAATGCTGGACAACGGGTGGCATGTCGTCGGCGTCGTGCCGCTGGAGGAACTGAACGCCGATTCGTTGACGATCCGCAACATTACGGTTTGGATTACGCTCGGTTCGATTTGCTGGCGATCGCCATGGGCTACTTTGTAACGCACAAAATCGGCAAGCCGCTCGTCGACCTCAGCCGGCTCATGCGCCGGGGAGAAGCCGGCGACCTGACCGTCCGTAGCCCGAACGTCGGACGGGGCGAGATCGGACAGCTCGGGCGGAGCTTCAACAAATGATCAATCAGATCGGGCTGCTCATCGCCCGCATCGCGGAGGAGGAATCGGAGAAGAAGAAGGCGGAAATCCGGGCGCTGCGCTACCAGATTAATCCGCATTTTCTTTACAACACGCTCAATTCGATCCGCTGGCTGGCGAAGCTGGGCCGGACGAACGATGTCGACAATGCGGTAACTTCGCTCGTCCAGCTGCTGGAGGGCAGCCTCGAACGAAACGGCGTATTCGTCCGGCTGGGAGAAGAGCTGGATTTGCTGCAAAAATATATGATCATTCAGGAGTTTCGCTACGACAATCGCATCGAGCTGCGGATCGACTGCCCGGATCATCTGCTGAACGTGCCGATTCCGCGCATGCTGCTGCAGCCGATTGTCGAGAACGCCATCTTTCATGGCATTGCGCCGAAGGACGAGGACGGCGTCATCGATATCCGCGTCGAAGAGACCGAACGCGAGCAGATCCGCATCGCCATTCGGGACGACGGCGTCGGCATCGCCCCCAGCAGAATGGAGCAGTTGCTGTCGACGGACGGGGAACGCGGCAGCCGCGGCATGACGAATATCGGCTTGCGCCATGTGCACCAGACGGTTCAACTTTACTACGGCGAGCAGTGCGGCATCAGCGTCGCAAGCGAGCAAGGCCGGGGAACGCAGGTGACGATCACGTTAACGAAATTGAAGGGGGATCATCATGTGCAGAGTGCTGCTGGTTGACGATGAGAAAATGGCGAGAATCGGCATACGGTCGGTGTTCGATTGGGAGAACGGGGGCTACGAGCTGGTAGGGGAAGCGTCCAACGGCCAGAAAGCGTTGAAATGGATTGAAAACGGGGAGGCCGACATTCTCATTACCGATATCGCCATGCCGGTCATGGACGGACTGGAGCTGACGCGCATCGCGAAGGCGCGGTGTCCGTGGATCAAGGTGCTGCTGCTCAGCTGCCACAGCGATTTCGAATATGTGCGCGAAGGGATTCGGCTCGGCGCCTCCGACTATATTCTGAAGCCGACGCTTACCGCGGAAGCGTTGAAGACGGCGCTTGACCGGATGCGGGCGAAGCAGGAGGAAGAGCGCGAGGAGCGGCGGATTATCGAACGCTTCAAGGATCAGAAGGAGAGCGAGGAGCTGAAGGAGCTGGAAAAAGCCTGTGCAAGGCGCTTTGCGGCCATACGGAGGCGATGGCGCGAATGAAGGCGTATTTGGCGGACCGGCCGTACCGGATGCTCGTTTGCGGCATCGACGCGGCGGAAGCGTCCGCGCCGGAGGACGAGGATGCGCTCTCCGAACAGGGAGAGTCGCTCCGCCGGCGGTTCGGACAGCTGTTCCCCGGGGCGCTGACCGTCCAGCTGCGGCAGGATATGCTGCTTGCGCTCGTGCCCGCGGCGCAGGAGAGCGGCCAGCACTTTCGCGAGCAAGCGGAGACGTTCCTGGAGCGGCAGGAAGGAGCCGCCGCTTATCCGTATTCGCTTGCCGCAAGCCGCCCGCACAGCGAAGTCGAGAAGCTGCGCCAGGCCTATACGGAAGCCAAGAAAGCGCTGGCCCACGCCTTCTTCACCGGTCCGGGCAAGCTTCATCTGGCCGAACAACGGGATAAGGACGGCTTCCATGGCACCGCCGGCTGCCGCGAGAAGGGCGGTTCTGACGACGAAAGCGGCATGTCGGCGATGAACGCGCTGAAGGAAGCGCTGACCGCCGGGTTCCGCTCGAAAGCGGAGCGGGAGCTGGACGCGATGATCGCCAGATGGACGCCCGGTGAACGCACGCGTACGGGCGTCATGCGGGAAGCGGAGGAACTGCTGGGCCTGTTCTCGCTCTGCAAGGGCGCCGGGGCGGAGGCGGTCCGCCATATTTGCGAGCTGAGCCGTCTGCGCTACAAGGCGGATATCGAACGCCATATCCGGAACTGCTTCCGCGAGCTGTGGAGCTTCGACGACAACGCGCGGCCGAACCGGTCGCTGCACGAGCGGATCGTCATGCAGGCGCTGCAGTACATCGAAGAGCATTACACCGAGTCGATCTCCCTGCAGCAGGTGGCCGACTGGGTATGCGTCAGCCGCAATTATTTCAGCGAAATGTTCAAGCGGGTAACGGGGCAAAACTTTATCGACTACTTGATCGCTTTGCGGCTGAAGCGGGCGAAGGAGCTGCTGCGCAACTCGTCGCTGCGCGTGTACGAGGTGGCGGAGCAGTCCGGATTCAACGATGTCAAATATTTCAGCAAGCAGTTCAAAAAACGGTCGGCATGACGCCTGCGGAATATCAGGGGCTCTCCGGTAAAGGAAGAAATACGGACAGTCGGAAAACAAGACACGATTTC
The DNA here is from genome assembly GCF_018403665.1 of Paenibacillus cisolokensis. Taxonomy (GTDB): domain Bacteria; phylum Bacillota; class Bacilli; order Paenibacillales; family Paenibacillaceae; genus Paenibacillus_AH; species Paenibacillus_AH cisolokensis. Next base: position 22,347 of record NZ_BOVJ01000109.1, on the reverse strand, counting down.
GGAACATAAGAAGTTAACGGAGGAGAGAACGTTTTTTTATAATTAAAGCGTTTACAACAGTAATGCGCATATGGCCGAAACCATTACGAATTCGAAACGGGGGAATAGGAGATGAAGAAGGTTAAAGGTACGTTGGCTGCGCTGGCGCTTGTGTTGGCCGTTCTGCTGCAGGCATGCGCATCGGGAGGAAGCGGCGGCGCCGCGGAAGGCGGGGAAGGCGGCAAGCAGGAGAAAGTGAAGATCAAATGGGCAACCTGGGGCAATCCCGGCGAATTGACAAGATTCCAGGATTTCACCAAAGAATTCAACAAGAAGCATCCGGACATTGAAGCGGAACTGATTCCGATCCCCGGCGAATACGAACAAAAAATATTGACGCAGTTAAGCGGCGGCACGGCGCCTGACGTGTTCTACGCGGGCGACGGCACGATCGTGAAGCTGATCGAAAACAAAAGCATCGAGGAATTGACGCCGCTCATGCAAGCGGAGAGCAGCATTATCAAGGAGGACGACTTCTTCGAAGGGCTGTGGGGAGCGGCCAAACGGGACGGCAAAATTTACGGCGTGGCGGTCGACAACAACCCGCTCATTCTCTGGTACAACAAGAAGGTGCTGAAGGAAGCGGGCGTTACCGAAATGCCGGCCGATTTGCAGGAGAGAGGCGAATGGACGTGGGACGCCTTCAAGGCGATGACCGACAAAATCCGCGAGGCCGGGAAATACGGCTACGTGCTGGATAACGGCTGGGGCAGCTATCACAGCTGGGTAACGTCCAACGGCGGTAAAGTTTACAACGACGAAGGCAAATTCGTCGCCTACGACGATCCGAAGGCGATGGAGGCGTTCAAATTTCTGTACGACAACGTCCAGTCGAAAAACATTACGTTCTCCGGCACGCTGCCGAAAGGGCAGGGCGGGGATGCGATGTTCATGTCCAACCAGGTCGGCTTCGTCGCCGCAGGACGGTGGTACTTGCCGCTGTTCAAGCAGAACACCGGTCTGGAATACGACATCGTCACCTGGCCGACCAATACCGGCAACCGCATTGAGCCGGCCGGCATCGCGACCGCCTATATGGTCATGAACAAGGCGACGAAGCATAAGGAAGCGGCGTACACCTTCCTGTCCGAATTCGTCAGCCGCGAAGGGCAAATTTTCCGCCTCCAGGGCGGCGGCAACGCCGTACCGTCGGTAGAGGGCGCGGATGAGGTCGTCATGGAAGGCAACTTGCCGGAGCATGCGCAGTTCTTCCTGGACGCGCGTGAAATCGGCTATGCGCTGACGCCGTTCGAAGCGGGCATTCCGGGGCTCAGCTCGGAAATTACGTCGAAGTTCGAGGCGCTCTGGCTCAAGGGCGGGGAGCTCGATGCGGCGTTGAAGGAAATTCAGGATATGGCCAACCGGATGATCGAGGAATACAACAGCGGCAAGTAGCGCTTCGGGCAAACGGAAAGGGGAAGCGATATGAACGAAAGAACGGCGGCGGGGACCGGAGCCCCGCCCTCCTTAACGCCGGACGCCGGAAGGCCGGCGATCAAGACGAAGACGGCGGACAGCCTGTGGGGCTTCCTGTTCATCACCCCCCAATTGATCGGCTTGCTGCTGTTTTCGCTCATCCCGCTGGTATCGTCCTTTGTGCTCAGCTTGATGACATGGGACGGCTTCGGGGAACGGAAATTTATCGGCTTCGAAAATTTCATGATGCAGTTCAAGGACGAGGAGTTTCGCATCGCGCTTGTCAATACGCTTTATTATACGGTGCTGACGGTGCCGACCGGCATTCTGCTCGCGATGCTCGTCGCGATCGGGCTGAACCGGGTGCGGGGAAAATTTTGTACCGGCTCATCTATTTCATGCCTAACATTACGATGTCCGTCGCCGTCGCCGTCGTCTTCATGTGGCTGTTCAACGCCGATTTCGGCCTGATCAATCTGTATTTGAAGGAATGGTTCGGCATCGAAGGGCCGCGCTGGCTGACCGATACCCGGTTCGTCATGCCGTCCATCGCGATCCTGAGCATCTGGATGGGGATCGGCGGCAACATGGTGCTGTTTCTTGCCGGTCTGCAGGGCATTTCGGCCTCCTATTACGAAGCGGCGCAGATCGACGGCGCCAGCAAATGGCAGCAGCTGAGACATATCACCGTGCCGCTGCTGTCGCCTACAACCTTCTTCGTGACCATTATGACCATTATCGGCTCGTTCCAGGTGTTCGACCAGTCGTTCGTCATGACGTCCGGCGGACCGGCCAAAGCGAGCTATACGATGGTGTTTCATATATACGAAACGGCATTCGTCGACTTTACATTCGGCAAAAGCACGGCGGCGGCCGTTACCCTGTTCATTATCATTTTGTCGCTGACGCTGTTTCAGATGCGCATGTCGCGGCGTTGGGTTCATTACGAAGACTAGGAGGTTGCCATGCAGACCAGAGTTATACGCCTGTCGGCGATCGCGCTTCATCTTGTGCTGATTTTGGGAGCCTGCCTGATGGCGCTGCCGTTCGTATGGATGGTGCTCAGCGCGCTCAAAGATTTGTCGCAAGTGTTTATCGTACCGCCGAAGTGGATTCCCGATCCGTTCATCTGGACCAACTTCAAAACGTCATTGACGGCGCTGCCGTTCGGCCGCGCTTACTTCAACAGCTTCTATATCAACGTCATCGTCGTCGTCATGCAGCTGCTCACCTGCTCGATGGCGGCCTACGCTTTCGCGAAAGTCCGGTTTCCGCTGCGCGAGCCGCTGTTCATCCTGTTTCTGGCGACGATGATGGTGCCGGGGCAAGTGACGATCATTCCGCTTTACCTGATGCTGAAGGAATTCGGCTGGCTCGATTCGCATTTATCGATCATCGTGCCGGCTTCGATGCTGAATGCGTTCGGGGTGTTCTTGCTGCGGCAGTTTTTCAAAGGAATTCCGAAGGAAATGGAGGAGGCGGCGATCGTGGACGGCGCGCATCGCTGGACGATCTACTGGCGCATCATGCTGCCGCTGATCAAGCCGGCCTTGTCGGCGCTCGGCATCTTCACCTTCCTCGGCATGTGGAACAGCTTCTTTTATCCGCTCATTTTTCTGAACAGTCCGGACAAGTTCACCGTGCCGATGATGCTGAACCTGTACCGGGGCATGTACGCCACGGACTGGACGCTTATGATGGCCGGCGCGTCGATCGCGCTCATTCCCGTCCTGATCGTATATATTATCGGCCAGCGTTATATTATCGAAGGCGTGACGCTGTCCGGCATCAAAGGCTGAACAGCCGGATACAACAAGAAGCTCCGCACCGGTCCGGAAAGGACGGTTGCGGAGCTTCTTGCCTGTGCGCTGCCGTTCAGGAAATAATAAATTTCACGATGACAGCGACAGTGAACACGACGACCATAAACGTGGCCATGCCGCCGAAGCCGACGACGAGGTCGAGGAAGTCGTTGCGCGGTTCCTCATTCACATGCTGCCGAGGATCGGATACGTTGGCGTTCTGCATGGATGACAGCTCCTCCTTCAGTCAATCGCTCCCCTTAGTATACCCAAACGAACGGATTATTGTAAAGATAAACGGATTTCGGGCACAGAGATTTCGACCGATTCCGGGCGGCTGTGGTACAATAGGTTACAGATTCTCTACGGAAAGGAACGGAAGTCAAATGGAAGAACGGCCGGTTCATGAAGAAGCGCCGCAATCGGAAGAAGCGCGCAAGCAGTCGGCCGAACATATCCGGCACAAGCTGGCGCTGCTCCCGGATCAGCCGGGATGTTATCTGATGAAAAACGCCGAAGGCAAAATTATTTACGTCGGCAAGGCGAAAGTGCTGAAAAATCGCGTCCGCTCCTATTTCAACGGCAGCCATGACGGGAAGACGCAGCGGCTCGTCTCGGAAATCCGCGATTTTGAATATATCGTTACCGCGAACAACATGGAGGCGCTCATCCTCGAGTGCAATCTGATCAAGAAACATCACCCTCGCTATAACGTGCTGCTCAAGGACGACAAGTCGTTCCCGTATATCAAAATTACGAACGAGCGGCATCCCCGTCTGGAGGTGACGCGCCGCGTCGTCAAGGACAAGGGGAAATATTTCGGACCGTATCCGAACGCTTTTGCCGCACAGCAGACGAAGAAGCTGCTCGACCGGATTTATCCTTTGCGCAAATGCAAGACGCTGCCGGACAAAGTATGCCTGTACTATCATCTCGGCCAATGCATCGCGCCGTGCGAGTTCGAGGTCGAGCCGGACAAGTACGAGAAGATGGTGCAGGAAATTACCCGCTTCCTCGCCGGCGGTCATGACGAAGTGAAGGCTGAGCTGCAGCGCAAGATGGAGGCGGCGGCCGAAGCGCTCGAATTCGAGCGCGCCAAGGAGTTCCGGGATCAGATCGCGGCGATCGACGCCGTGATGGAGAAGCAGAAAATTACGCTCACCGACTCGCTTGACCGGGACGTGTTCGGCTTCGCCGTCGACAAAGGCTGGATGTGCGTGCAAATTTTGTACATGCGCCAAGGCAAGCTGATCGAGCGTCATACGACGACGTTTCCTTTCTACGGCGAGCCGTATGACGATTTTATGACGTTCGTCTCGCAATATTACAGCGAAAATCCGGCGCTGCCGCGGGAAATTTTTCTGCCGCTGCCGGCCGGAGACGACGAAGCCGGAACCCATGCGGAAGAAGTTTGCGCGGCGCTGCAAAATTGGCTGAACGTCAAGGTGTTCATGCCGAAGCGCGGCAAAAAGCGGGATGTCGTACGGATGGCCGAAGAAAACGCCAAAGTGGCGCTGGAAGAGAAATTCCGGCTCATCGAGCGGGATGAGGAACGGAGCGTCAAAGCCGTCCAGGGGCTCGCGCAATGGCTCGGTCTGCCGTACATCCGGCGCATCGAGGCGTTCGACAACTCCAATATCCAGGGGACGAATCCGGTATCGGCGATGGTCGTCTTTACCGACGGCAAGCCGGACCGGAAGGAATACCGGAAATACAAGGTGCGCACCGTGAAAGGGCCTGACGATTACGAGACGATGCGGGAAGTGGTGCGGCGCCGTTATGAGCGCGTGCTGAAGGAAGGATTGCCGCTGCCGGAGCTGATCGTCGTCGACGGCGGCAAAGGTCAGATCGCGGCGGCGATCGACGTGCTGGAGAACGAGCTCGGGCTGTCGATTCCGGTCTGCGGTCTGGCGAAGGACGCGAAGCACCGGACGTCCCAGCTGATCGTCGGCGAATCGGCGGAAGTGGTGCCGCTGCCGCGCGACAGCCAGGAGTTTTACCTGCTGCAGCGCATTCAGGACGAGGTGCACCGCTTCGCGGTCACGTTCCACCGGGAGCAGCGGGGCAAGTCGATGATCGCCTCCCGGCTGGACGCGATACCCGGCATCGGCGAGAAGCGGCGCAAGCTGCTGCTGAAGCATTTCGGCTCGATCAAAAAATAAAAGAGGCCAGCGTGGAAGATTTCCGGCCTCTGTCCATCGGCGACAAGCTGGCGAAGCAAATTATCGAGGCGCTTCGGGAGGAACCGTAAATTGCGGATGCCTCCCGCTTTTTTGTCGTGAAGCCGCTTGAGGACCCAGGCCACTGCGACCGGCAGCGCCAAATAAACGGCCGCCGTCGCCAGATTGGCGGCCGAACCGAGGAAGACAAGCGACACCGCCATCAGAATGCTGTTCATAATCGCATGCGTAAATACGGCGGTAATAAAGCCGTAGCGAAGGAACAGCCAGCTCATGGCGAGCCCGATGACGGTCAGCTCGATCAGGCGCGTCGTCGCCGGATAGATCGGATACGCGACATGTCCGAGCGCCCAGATGACGGTCGGCACGAGCGCCGCGGCGAAGGTGCTGCGCAACCATTTGCGCAGCAGTCCGATGCCGAACAGCCGGTACACCGCTTCTTCGGATATCGCCGCCGCCCAGGCGAGCAGCGGATACAGCCATACGATGCGGAGGTTATAGGGCGATTGCGCAGGGTCGCTCGTCGACCATGCGCCGGTCGAACGTTCCAGCGCGAACAGAATGACCGTCTGCGCGCCGAGCAGGATCAGGGCGAACAGATAGGACATCTTCATGCTCTGCCACACATGGGCGCCGAAGCCGGCTTCGCCGAATTTCGGCCACAGGCCGCGGCCTTGCGCCCGCCACAAGCCGTCGCCGGCAACGAGCGAGAAGTAGACGGCGAAGCCGAGCAGCACAGTCAGCACGACGGTCAGCGCCATCCCCCCCGTATAGAGAAGCTCTGCCCGCGGGTCCTCGCCGAAGCTGGCGCGCATGCCGTCCGCCATATTGAACTGGTTGACAAGATAACATGCCAGAAACAGCAGTGTCAGCACGACACCCCTTCCAAACGAGATGCGCTTCCGGTACAGGACGGCGATGACGGCAGCCACAATCGCCATGACCCCGCTGATTAGCAGGTTGCCGAACAGCGTCAACCGGGAGGCCAGCCGATCCTGCCCGGCGACGTACGCCTGGTAACGTTCGGGAACCTCGAACACCGCTTTATATTTCGTGACGACCGGCTGGCCTTCGTCCGTCGTTCCGATTCCGATCACAAGACGCAGCCGCGCCTCGCCGATCCGGTAGCCTTGGGGCTCCAATACCGCTTCTCCCGCCCGGTTGACGTACCCCTCCCGCAGTTCTTCGGCCCGAAAGCCCCGCGTTTCGGCGAAAGCTCTCGCCATGTCCAATGTCTTCGATTCCTCGAGTGCTGCCGTTTCCTCTGCCAGCGAATCGTTGAACAGCCGCCAGCCGACGATTTCGCCGGATGTCATATGTACGTGGACGAACAGCGTTTTCCTGTCCGGCAGGCGCAGCGTCGCCTGATAAGTGTCGGTCGGAAAACGGGCTTCGTAATCGTGCCTGAAAGGTTCGTACAGCTTTTCTTTCATCAAGTATCCGTACATGAGCCGGTCGGACTGGTGCACGGCGTGGGCCGAAAGGGGAGCTGCGCCGAAATGCCGGGAAGCAAAATCGGAGGCTTGCCGTTCGGCCTCGCGCTTCGCGATGACCGGTTCCGTCTGATCGCGGAAGGAGGAATCCGATGTGACGGGCAGCACCTGAAACAGGACAAACAGCAGCGCGCCCGCCGCCCCCAGCCAGGCCCAGCGCCTCCATTCCGCCTGATGCCGAATTTCGTTCATATGTCCGCCTCCTGTCGCGTTTTTTCCGAAATAAACCGCATACAAGTACTTTATCATAAGCTTCCCTAATTGTACCAACGCAATCCGCAGACAGTCGCCGCGTTGACGAGCTTTTGTTTCAAATCTATGCCGAAACAGCCCATTATGCCGGCGCCATTTCGGTTTTTGTATCAAAAACGGCTGCAATTTCGGAATGGAGCGATTTGTAACGGTAACGGGAAAGCGATTATAATCGGATTCGAGCTCCTGCCGCGGAGCGATAAACCGAATAGAACAGCCGAATTTCCAAGTGAAAACGGGGGAACCATACGTATTGTTGCCGCTGACGCGCCGCTCGTATCCGGGCGCCGGCTCAGCCGCAACTTGGGGTGAATTTCGAGACGTTTGCCGTCATTCGAATAGGGCCGCCTGTCCGGCCCGAACCCGACAGCTAACCTCGCAGGCTGACGGACTAGGACTCATCGCTGACAGCATTGGGTTTCCAGTGCTTTTTGTTGCACAAAAAGCCGGAACGGGCTGCAGCGGTAAAAAGGAGCGTTTATATGGGCAAACAACGAATGAGCTTGTGGAACGGGTCGCCTCCCCGCGTCCTCGTATGCGGTTTTGCGCTGATCATTCTGCTCGGGACCGTTCTGCTGTCGCTGCCGATCGCTGTCGAGGGGGAGCAGCGGCTGCGTCTGATCGACGCGTTTTTACGGCCACTTCCGCAACATGCGTAACCGGGCTCGTCGTCGTCGATACCGGCACGTTCTTTACGCCATTCGGGCAGATCGTCATATTGGGTTTGATTCAAATCGGCGGACTCGGTTTCATGACGATGGCAACGCTTTTCGCGCTCATTCTGCGCAAGCGGATATCGTTCCGCGAACGGCTCATCTTGCAGGAAGCGATGAACCAGGCGACGACGGAAGGCATCGTGCGGCTTATCCGGAAAGTCGTGCTTTATACGGTTACGATCGAACTGGCGGGGGCGGTCTTGTTCACGATCCGTTTTCTGTTCGAGATGCCGCCCGGCCAAGCCGCATATTACGGCGTTTTCCACGCTGTGTCGCTGTTCAACAATGCCGGCTTCGACCTGATGGGCGGATTCAACAGCCTGACGTCCTACGCGGCGGACCCGGCGGTCAATATCGTTTCGATGCTGCTCATTATCCTTGGCGGGGCGGGCTTTGCCGTTCTGGCGGATGTGATGGAATACCGCCGGAGCAAGCGGTTGTCGCTGCATTCCAAAGTTGTGCTGACGACGACGGGATTGCTTATCGCGGTCGGCGCCGCGGTCATTTTCCTGTTCGAGTTTACGAATCCGAATACGCTCGGGCAGCTTGGCTGGGGCGGCAAAGCGCTGGCTTCGTTCTTCCAGTCGGTCACCCCCGGACGGCCGGGGCCAACACGCTGCCGATCGGAGAACTGAGACAGGCGACGCTATTTTTTATCATTATTCTGATGTTTATCGGCGCATCGCCCGGATCGACCGGGGGCGGCATCAAGACGACGACGTTCGCGACGCTGGTGTATGCCGTTATCGCCATGATTCGCGGACGCGAAGACATCGTTATCTTTCGTTATCGGCTGGGCCAGGAACGGGTCTTTAAGGCGCTTGCCATTACGATGCTGTCGCTCGCGCTCGTCATCGGCGTCACGATGATTTTGACGGCAACGGAAGACCAGCCGTTTCTCGCCATTTTATTCGAAGCGACGTCGGCGTTCGGAACGGTCGGATTGTCCGTCGGGCTGACGCCCGAGCTGACCGACATCGGGAAAGCGATCATCTCGCTTACGATGTTCGCCGGACGTCTCGGGCCGCTGACGCTCGCTTACGCGCTCGGAACGCGCACCGACAAGGAACCGTTCCGGCATCCGGAAGGGAAAATTACGATCGGATAGGAGAATGGACGTTACGATGAAAATGAATCAATTCGTCATTATCGGACTGGGGCGCTTCGGCTCCAGCCTCGGGCGGGAGCTCGTGGAGCTGGGATACGAGGTGCTCGGCATCGACAAGGATGAAGAGGCGGTCGAGGAGATGAGCGACGTGCTGACCCATGCCGTTGTCGCCGATTCCACGGATGAAGATGTGCTCCGCTCGCTCGGCGTCCGCAACTTTGACTGCGCGGTCGTCGCGATCGGGAACGACATCCAGGCCAATATTATGACGTCCATCCTGATTAAAGACCTCGGCGTGAAGCAGGTCGTCGTCAAGGCTTTGGGCGAATTGCACGGACGGGTGCTGGAGAAGATCGGCGTCGACCGGATCATCTATCCGGAGCGGGATATGGGCGTGCGCGTGGCCCATCAGCTCGTATCCCCCAATTTGCTCGATTATATCGAGCTGTCCAAGGAATATACGATAGCGGAACTGGCCGTTCCGAAGGAGATGAGCGGCAAGACGCTCAAGGAGCTGAATCCGCGCGCACGCTACGGCTGCAGCATCGTCGCGATCAACAAGCTGCGGGGCGGCATCATTATCGCGCCGACCGCCGCAGACGTGCTGGAGGAGAAAGATATAATGGTCGTCATCGGCACGAACGAGCAGATCGAAAATTTCGAAGCGGCGGTAAGCCGTTGACCGTCAGTCGGATGACGGCCGGTCATCATCGCGATCGTGGCCGCGGCTGTCAGAAGCTCCGCCGGAAAGAGGCGCGCCGACACCGGGATCCGTTGCGGCGTCGCTCTGGACGCTCTCTTGGGGAAGCACGCGGCGTGCGGTAACGAACGTCTTGTCCCAGGTGCTGCCTTCAAAATCGGACACGGTTACGCCGATTCCGGCTCTGTAAGTGTGCAGCAATTTGCCGTCACCGGCGTAAATGCTGACATGGTTGATGACGCCGTCGCGGTTCGTATCGGAGAAGACGAGGTCCCCTGCCTGCAGCTCGTCTTTCGCCACGGCCGTTCCGACCTCGGCCTGCTGTCTGGACGAGCGCGGAAGCTCGATGCCGTTCTGGCGGAATACATATTGGGTGAAGGAGGAGCAATCGAAGGCGTCCGTTTGCCCCGATTTGGCGCCGAACACATAAGGAGTGCCGATCAGCTGCATGCCTGTTGCGATGATCGCCTCGGCTTTGCCGGACGAAGGCTGCACGGCCTCGGCCTGTGCGGTCAAGCCGGCAGGCAATACGGCCGAAAACGTCAGGCAAACGGCCAGCGCGATCCGCATCGTTCCGGTTTTGACAGTGTTTATCGTCATCATCGTCACAACCTCCCATGACTTTGAATCGGTTTTCTGTTTCCACCGTAACATAAATTCGCAGGCCCACCCATTACCAGGGAGGGACGAATCCGACCGTTCCTGCGGCTTGCGGCCGGTTTATTAAAAAACGATGAAAAAACTTAATGCATTCCGCCTTGATTTCGAGGCGGATTTCAATTATATAAGCGCGAATGCCTGACGATCCGATTTGGGAGCGGCGGATTTGGGATAAGCTATAGATAGCAAGCGTATCCAACGCCCGTCCGTCTAGCGGCCGATGCCGCGCGTATAACGGGCCGAAACCTCGTTAATCCACATTCGAATCGACGGCGCAAAATCGAACGATTCGGAATAAATCAGCGATGTCGTACGCTTCGTCTCTTCCAGCTCGCGGATCGTCACGACAGTCAGTTCGTTGTTTTCGAGCAACTGCGGGCGCATATACGAGCGGGGCAGCAGTGTGCCCGCGCGGCAAGTATGAAGAAGCCGCAAAATCGCTTCGAACGAATCGATCTCCATTTTGACATCCGGTTGAAGGTGATATTTGTCGAACAACTCGTCGGTCAGAATGCGGTACCATGTCCCGCGCGAGAACAGAATCATCGGAAAGCCGTCGAGATCTTCGATCGTCATCATGCCGCGGTCGGTAACGACCTGATTGCGCGGCAGCACGAGCAGCAGATGATCGTCGAACAGCGGCACGCAGCGGAGCAAAGGATCGTCGATCGCAGAAGCGACGATGCCGATTTCCGCCTTGTGCTCCCGGACAAGCGTCACGATTTCGTGGGTTTTGCCGGTAATGGCCTTAATGTCGAATTCGGGATGGCTGGCCGTCAGCGCCTGTATAATATCGGGAAGTGTCGTCTGCAGCGTCGTCAGACTGGCCCCGATTGTCAGCGGCGTGCGGCCCGCCTTTCGAAACTCTTCGACTTTCTGAAGGTAACGGCGGTGGGCTTGCCTCAGCTCCAGCGTATAATCGTAGGTGAGCTGGCCGACCCGCGTCAATTCGAGCCGTTTGCCGATCCGGCGGAACAGTTCGACGCCGAGCTCTTCTTCCAGTTTGGCGATTTTGCGCGATAGCGCCGGCTGCGAAAGATTGAGGGCGGCAGCCGCCTTGTTCATGCTGGAATGTTCGACGACAGCGGCGAATACGTGCAAATTTTCGAGCATCGAGATCAACCCTTCTTATGCGCAGTAGTTATAACGATTTATACGGAATAAGCAATTCCATTATAAGCGCAAAAGGGGTACGATATAAAGTGTGACTATTTTGTGTCGACTGTTGTTGACGGCCTGCAGGCCGGGGGGTAAAATGGTAAAGGTTTGTTTAAAGGTATCCACAGTCTGGAAAGGAGAAAAGCAACGATTATGAATGGGAACTCGTATTACTCGCGCAAGCTTCACTCTCTGCTTGGCGTGATCCCGCTCAGCCTGTTCCTCGTGGAGCATGCCATTACGAACTACACGGCATTCGAGGGCGGCTTGGAAGGATTCAACAGGAGCGTCTCCTTTTTGCAAGGGTTGCCTCTTGTGCTCTTCCTCGAGATTTTCGGCATTTTCCTTCCGCTCATTTTCCACGGCGTTTACGGGCTGTACATCGCGTACCAGTCCGACCTGAACGTCGGACGGTTCGGATACGGGCGGAACTGGGCTTTTGCGCTGCAGCGGATAACGGGGGTCATTACATTTATTTTCGTTTTCTGGCACGTCTACGAGACCCGTTTCCAGGTGGCGATCGGCGCGATTTCCCATGAAGAGCTCGGGGCGACGATGCATCAGATCTTCAGCAACCCGGCGATGATCGTACTCTATACGATCGGCGTACTGTCGGCGGTGTTCCATTTCGCCAACGGCATGTGGTCGTTCCTCGTCGCATGGGGCATTACGGTCGGCCCGCGGGCGCAGCGCATCTCTTCTTATGTATGGATGGGCGTATTCGTAATTGTATCGGCGTTGTTCCTGCTGTCGATCGTCGCCTTCCGCGGCGATGAGTTCAAGGAAGCTGCAGACGCCGCAGCGGCGCTGATCAGCATCGGATAGTACGAGGACAAGGAGCGAAACGAAATGGCTAAAAATAATATCATCGTAGTCGGCGGCGGTCTGGCCGGATTGATGGCGACGATCAAAGCGGCGGAAGCGGGCATACATGTCGAGCTGTTCTCGCTTGTGCCGGTTAAGCGGTCCCATTCGGTTTGCGCGCAAGGCGGCATCAACGGCGCGGTCAACACGAAGGGAGAAGGCGACTCGCCGTGGGAGCACTTCGACGATACGGTGTACGGGGGCGACTTTCTGGCGAACCAGCCGCCGGTTAAAGCGATGTGCGAAGCGGCGCCGGGCATTATCCATCTGATGGACCGGATGGGCGTCATGTTCAACCGGACGCCGGAAGGGCTGCTCGATTTCCGCCGGTTCGGGGGGACGAAGCATCACCGCACCGCTTTCGCGGGAGCGACGACCGGCCAGCAGCTGCTTTACGCGTTGGACGAGCAAGTGCGCCGTTGGGAGACTGCCGGTCTTGTTACGAAGCGCGAGCATTGGGAGTTTCTCAGCGCGGTGCTCGACGAAGAGGGCGTATGCCGCGGCATTACGGCCCAGGACCTCCGCTCGATGGAAGTGCATACTTTTGCGGCCGATGCCGTCATTCTGGCGACCGGCGGACCGGGCATCATTTTCGGCAAAACGACCAACTCGGTTATCAATACCGGTACGGCGGCGAGCGCCGTTTATCAGCAAGGCGTGTATTACGCCAACGGCGAATTCATTCAAATTCACCCGACCGCGATTCCCGGCGACGACAAGCTGCGGCTGATGAGCGAATCGGCGCGCGGCGAGGGCGGACGGGTCTGGACGTACAAGGACGGCAAACCGTGGTACTTCCTGGAGGAGAAATATCCGGCATACGGCAACCTGGTGCCGCGCGATATCGCGACCCGGGAAATTTTCCATGTGTGCGTGGACCTGAAGCTCGGCATCAACGGCGAAAACATGGTTTATCTCGACCTGTCGCACAAGGATCCGAAGGAACTGGACGTGAAGCTCGGCGGCATCATCGAAATTTACGAGAAATTTATGGGCGACGACCCGCGTAAAATTCCGATGAAAATTTTCCCGGCCGTTCACTATTCGATGGGCGGCATGTGGGTCGACTACAACCAGATGACGAATATTCCCGGCCTGTTCGCCTGCGGCGAGTGCGAGTATCAATATCACGGGGCCAACCGTCTCGGGGCGAACTCGCTGCTGTCGGCTATTTATGGCGGCATGGTGGCCGGTCCGAAGGCGGTCGAATATATTAAAGGGCTGTCCAAGTCGGCCGAAGATATTTCTTCTGCCGTATTCGATCGGGAGAAGAAGCGTCAGGAAGACAAATATGCGGACATTCTCGCCATGGACGGCAACGAGAACGCCTATGTGCTGCATAAGGAGCTCGGCGAGTGGATGACGAACAATATGACCGTCGTCCGGTTTAATAAGAAGCTGGAAGAAACGATCGACAAAATCAAAGAATTGAAGCAGCGTTACCGGAAGATCAATATTAACGATACGGCAAAATGGAACAATGCCGGCGCATCTTTCACCCGCCAGCTGTGGAACATGCTGGAGCTGGCCGAGGCGATGACGAAAGGCGCGCTGCTGCGGAACGAAAGCCGCGGCGCTCACTACAAGCCGGAATTCCCCGAGCGCAATGACGAGCAATTCCTGAAAACGACCAAAGCGAAGTGGACGCCGGACGGACCGGAAATTTCGTACGAAGATGTCGATGTGTCGCTGATTCCGCCGCGCAAACGCGACTATACGACAGATAAGAAGAAGTAAGCGGAAAGGAGAGACAAGCGATGGCGGAAACTGCACAAAAACGGTAAAGCTGATCATTAGACGTCAAGATACGCCCGATTCGCAGCCGTATACGGAAGAGTTCGAAATTCCGTATCGTCCCAATATGAACGTAATCAGCGCCCTGATGGAGATTCAACGCAACCCGGTAAGAGCGGACGGTCAGAAAACGTCGCCGGTATGCTGGGAATCGAACTGTCTGGAAGAAGTGTGCGGCGCTTGCTCGATGGTGATCAACGGCAAGCCGCGCCAGGCATGCAGCGCGCTCATCGACAAGCTGGAGCAGCCGATTCGCCTGGAGCCGATGCGCACGTTCCCGGTCGTTCGCGACCTGGTCATCAACCGCGAGCGGATGTTCAACGCCCTCAAACGGGTAAAAGCGTGGATTCCGATTGACGGCACGTACGATCTCGGACCGGGACCGCGGATGGCGGAAACGAAGCGGCAATGGGCGTATGAGCTGTCCAAGTGCATGACGTGCGGCGTCTGTCTGGAAGCTTGCCCGAACGTGAATGAGCGGAGCAGCTTCATCGGCCCGGCGGCCATTTCGCAAGTTCGGCTGTTCAACGCCCATCCGACCGGCGAGATGAATAAGGAAGAGCGGCTCGAGGCGCTGATGGAGGACGGCGGCATCGAAGGATGCGGGAACTCGCAGAACTGCGTCCGCTCCTGCCCGAAAGGCATTCCGCTTACGACATCGATCGCGGCGATCAACAAAGACACGACGAAGCACTTGTTCCGGAAATGGCTGGGGATGTAACGATAGAAAATGCCGGGGCCCGATCAGAGCTTTCGGCATGCGAACACTAAAAAAAGAGACTGCCGGGAAATGAATCCGGCAGTCTCTTTTTCTGCGCTGACCGTCAGGCCGGCGCTTCCTACATCCAATTTTCTCCCCATGTCTGAATGGAGCAAATGACCGGCTCGAGCGCCTTTCCTTTTTCGGTCAGTTCGTATTCGATCCGAACGGGCATTTCAGGATAGACGGTACGTTTGACGATCTCCATCTGCTCCAGTTCCTTCATGCGGTCGGTCAACATTTTATCGCTCATTTCGGGAATTTGTTCTTTAATTTCCTTAAAGCGTTTCGGGCCGCCCAACAGCACGCGTATGATCAAACCCGTCCATTTCTTGCCGAGCAATTCGATAGCCGATTCGTATTTTGGGCACATTCTTGAATAGTCCAACCGTATCACCCCGCTTTATAACTATATTGTAACATATGAACTAACAAAACGTAAGCGCTAATCATACCGGATGCATTTTTCCGCGTTTCTAATGCTTATTATTTGCCTATAACTAATTAATTAATACCTACTTGACAAATGTAAGTTAATTGATTATGCTGAATGCAGCAGAAAAGAGACGAATACAACCTGGTGCTGATCGCCGTTGCGCTCGGACTTGCTTTGACAGGAGCCGGAGCGTATTCGATCGGCGCGGTATAGGGTAATTCATCATATAGACAGACAAGGAGAGATCGACGATGATTCAGCGTTTTCCGGCTGAAGGACGCTATCGGACGAATCATGGGTGGCTTCGTTCCAGCTTCAGCTTTTCGTTTGCGGAATACTACGATCCGCACAATCTTCAATTCGGGCCGATGCGCGTTCTGAACGACGACTGGATTGCGCCCGGAACCGGATTCGGCATGCACCCGCATAAAGAAATGGAAATTGTTACGGTCGTGCTTTCGGGCCGGCTGCAGCACCGGGACAGCATCGGCAATGCGGCGCAGACCGGCTGGGGAGGCATTCAGCGGATGTCGGCCGGCACCGGCATTTTTCATTCCGAGCATAATGCGTCCAAGGACGAGCCGCTGGAACTGCTGCAAATGTGGTTTATACCGGAGAAAAACGGACTGACGCCGTCTTACGAGACGACGCAATTCGACACAGCGTCGCTGCAAGACCGGCTCGTACCGGTCGTCAGCGGGGATGAACATGTCGCGGAAGCCGGCAAGGTGGCGCGCATTCATCAGGATATGACGATCTATCTGGCCGAGCCCCGGAACGGTGCGACATTGACGCACACACAACCGGAAGGAAGACGCGTATTTCTGTTTGTGATCGAAGGCGGCATCCGTCTTGGCGACGGAACGGTATTGAAGCGCAGGGATTCGGCCCGTATCGAGAACGAGCCGGAGCTTGCGCTGACGGCCGAGGCGGACGGCAGCCGGATCATGCTGATCGATTTGCCGTGACGGATATAAACGGGCAAAACCGGGGTAATCCCCCGGTTTTTGGCTGTTTTCGGTAACTTTTTGGTCGTTGCACTCGTTGGATATGCTTCTGGAGGCGATCATTCCGCAACTTCTTGCCCTCCGATCGCGTCCAAGGATATGGGATGCGCCGCTGCCGTCGGACGATTTTATCCGATAAATATTGAAAAACCATTGGTTGCAGACGGAGTCGACGGTATAATAAGGGCTGATCCACCACTTTTGTGCAATACTTCTGAGAGGTGCTTCATGACCGAAGATTGGGGTTTCTTCGAACGCCGAACCGACACGGAACTGATGCGAATATTGATTAACTGCGAATGGAGAACGGACGCGCCGCTTGATCGTCTGCCCGAGCTGCTGTCCGTCACGGTCAATCTGTATTCGGTCGGAAAAAGCAGGGCGGCCAGACAGGATGCGGTCGCCCGGCTCACCCGGCTCGAAGCGGAACTGGAGCAGGCGCTGACGGATGCTGTATATATCGGCCGAATCAATACGCCGTCCCGGCTGGAATATTACTATTACGGACGCGAAGGGACCGGCGGGCTTCCGCAACTGCGCGAAGTGCTCGGCCGTTATCCGGATTTGCGGATTCAGGCATACAGCAAGCTCGATTCCGATTGGTCGTTTTACCGTTATTTGCTTCCGAATGACCTGGAGGAATTATTGATTCATAACGCCCAGATGGTGTATGCGCTCGTTCATAAGGGCGATAAAATCGAAAAGCCCCGCAATGTATACCATTGGTTGTTGTTTAAAGATTCCGGAAACCGGGACCATATCGGCCAGAAGCTTAAAAGACTCGGTTACCGGATCGAGGAGATGAAGCCGGACGAGACGAAGCTCGGCGAGACGAAGCCGGGATTTCCTTACCCGCTCGTCATTAGCCGGTATGAGGACGTCAAGCTGGAGACGATTAACGGCAGGGTGCAGGAACTGTACAGTCTTCTGCGCGGCAGCGGGGGAATCTATGACGGATGGGGCTCCGTCATGAAGCATACCGCCCTGCAGCGGCTGCGGATCGGGGGCAAAAGGCTGTTCGACGCGCTGCTGTCCGTCTTTCGCAAGGATACGGCGGGCAGCGGCAGCGTCAAACGGCAATAAGCCGGGCCGCGTTCAGAGCCGGATAACCGCCAGCCCGGCGATCATGCAGGCGAAGGCGAGCCACTGCGTTCGCGTCAGCCGCTCCCGGTAGACGATAATCGCGCCGGCCGCCACGACGAGGCTGTTGGTGGCGAATATCGGCGCGGCCAAATTCGCTTTGCCGGTCTGCAGCGCGACGGCGTACAATTGCAGTCCCGCATAGGAGAACAGCCCGGCGAGCAGTCCGTATCGCATACCGGTCCGCAGCGCGCTGTCGCTCAAGCCGCGCTCTGCCGAAGTTTCGTTGCGGAGGCGCCGCTGCCGGATCATGCCGGCCGCGGCGAACCATAGCAGCGAAAGCGCGTACCCGACAAGCAAAATCGGCGTGTCGGCCAGTCCGAGCTCGCCCGTCACTTTAAGGCCGCCGTTGCGGAAGGAGAACAGCACGATCGCCAGCGCGACGTAGGCGAACCAGCGCTTCTCGCGGATCGTGAGCGGTTCATGGCGGCGGATCGAGATCAGGATGACCGCTGCGAACAGAAGCGCGATGCCGGCCGCTTCCGCGATGCCGAGCGGTTCGTCGTAGAGGAGAACGGACATCGCGACGACGGCGGCGATATTGAGATTGGTCAGCGGCGAAGTCAGACTGGCGGGCCCGTATGCCAGCGCCTTCATAAAAACGGCGTTGCCCCAGGCCGAACCGGCTCCGATAATCGCGCCCGCGAGCCATATCCGCCAGTCTCCGAGCGCCGGCCACGATCCGGCAAGCGAGGCGTGGACGGCGAATCCGGCCGTTCCGGAAGCGTACAGGCCGAGGAGCAGCGTCGTGTTGTCGCCGCCGTTCATTTGCGAAGCCTTCATCCACCAGCCTGCCAGCCCGAACAGCACGGCGCTGCCGACGGCGATGACGAGCCACATCAAACGGCCGCTCTGCCGGCAGGGCGGCAGGCCAATTTGTTACACAACTGAAACACTTCTGTTATCGTCCTTTCATATTGTCGGGCTATTATAATAAACAAGACCCCCTTTTTTATATAAAGCTTTTGGACCCGCGCATTTGCGGGTCCCTTTTTTGGGGTCGCGGCAGTGGACACTTGTTATAGCGGGACCCGCACAGGCTGCTTGCGGCGGTAGTACACCCAGTGGTCGAAGCCGATTTCCTTGAGCCTGGTCCGGACTTCCTCCCATTCGTCCCCGACTCTGGACGGCTTGTGGGCGTCGGAGCCGAACGTCACGTTGACGCCGAAATAGCGCGCCCGCTCCAAAATCTCATCGGACGGGTACCAGCCGCCGGCATCCTTCGTTTTGCCGGAGGTATTGACCTCAATCGCGATGCCGCATTCGGCGATCACTCGAAGCGTCTCGTCAACCGCCTCATGGGCCGGGATGTCGGAGAATGCCGGATAATACCCTTTCATGGCATCGATATGGCCGAGTATCTGGAAAATCCCGGAGCGCGCGGAATCGCGGATCAGCTCGTAATAATGCACCTTCTCCTCGATTTGGCGTTTCTCGTCAAGCCCCTTCCACCGTTTGCGGTTGAAAATGCTGACGCCTCTCGTCTGGTGAACGGAGCCGATAATGTAATCGAACGGATACGGTTCGTATGCCGCGCGGTAAATCTCCGCATGCTCGGGGAAGAAGTCGGATTCCACGCCGAGCAGCACTTCGATCCGGTCCTTGTACACTTCCTTCAGACGAAGCACCTCGTCGACGTAACGGGCGAATTCGCTGCGCGCCATCGCAATGCCGGGATGCGGCTGCTCGTCCGGATGGGCGAAGTAAGGGGAATGATCGGAGATGCCGATCGCTTGCAATCCGGCTTCGATCGCGGCGAGAATGTAATCCTCGATGCAACCTTCGGCATGTCCGCACCGGATGTGATGGGTGTGCAGATCGAATTTCAAAACGGAATCCCTCCTCAAGTCACGTTTTACTCGCTACTGATAAACTGGTCTTGCGGCATCCCCTTGAGATCGCTCAAAAATTGCTGCATCGCGGAATTCAAATAACGTCCGGATTTGTATACGACGCCGACGGGATGGCTGATTTCGAACTCGTTGACCTTGATCATCTTCAGCGTGCCGAGCCGCAGTTCGTTGGCGATCGTCGATTTGGATACGACGGCGGCGCCGAGATTGATTTCGACCATCCGCTTCACTTCCTCGCTGCTGGACAATTCCATGACGATGTTGGGCTCGATATTATGTTTGCGGAACACCTGATCGACAAACCGGCGGCCGATCGTGTCGGGAGCTAGCATGATCATCGGAATACCGCGTAGCGATTCGATGGTTGTATGGCGCAGATGGCTCATGGGATGGTCGGGCGATACGACCAGTTCGTATGTGTCGTAGTAGAGAACCGAGGAGGCGAGGTGCGGATTGCGTTCCGTCAGGTACGTAATGCCGAGATCGACCGTGCCGTTCTCCACGCAGGCCATAACCTGTGAGGATGGCATCGAATGGATCGTCGTTTTGATCAATGGAAACTGGTTTTGGAAATAGGACAGGACGCGCGGCAATATCTGGATTGCGATCGATGTGGTCGTACCGAATACGATATGCCCTTGCGGCGTCTGATTCAGATCGTACAGCTTTTGCTTCAGTTCCTCGACAATTCCGAGTATCCGTTCGGCGTGCTCCAGGAACACCTGCCCGCGATCGGTTAGCGTAACCGGCTGGTTCCGGTCGATCAGCACCGTCTTGAATTCGTCCTCCAGGCTTTTGATTTGCGCAGATACGGCAGGCTGTGTCAGGTTGAGCAGTTCGCCCGCTTTGCGGAAGCTCATCGTCTTGGATATGGTAATCAGCGTCTCCAGCTGGTTGATGTTCATGGAGTCCCCCCCTTGTCGATTGATAGAACATTTTTATCATCAGTTCTTTCATTATAAATGAAAAATGATATGACCGCAAAACGTTCCCGACGTATGGGGGAGGGATAAAAGGCCGGCCGGGAGCTTCGGGAAGCGGTCGAGCAGCGCGTCGAGGCCGGGAGAAGCATCGCGAACGGCCATTCAAGGTCAGCTCAGCAGGACAGGCAGATGCTTGACGCCGAACACGAACGAGCTGTCGACTCTCTCGAGCGGCGCCGTCCGGTCGCGCCGGAAGTTCGGGAAGCGGTCGAGCAGCGCGCCGAGGGCGGGAGAAGCATCGCGAACGGCCGTTCAGGGTCAGCTCAGCAGGACGGGCAGATGCTTGACGCCGAACACGAACGAGCTGTCGACTCTCTCGAGCGGCGCCGTCCGGTCGCGCCGGAAGTTCGGGAAGCGGTCGAGCAGCGCGCCGAGGGCGATTCTCGCTTCCAGCCGGGCAAGCTGGGCGCCCAGGCAGAAATGGATGCCGTGGCCGAACGCGAGGTGCTGATTTGGCGAGCGGCGGATGTCGAAGCGGTCCGGGCGTTCGAAAACCGCTTCGTCATGGTTGGCCGAACCGATCCAGAGATGGACGTATTCGCCGGCTTCCAGCTTGCGGTCCGCGACGACTGCGGTTTGCCGGACGCGGCGGGTCATATTCAGCACGGGCGAGCAGTAGCGAAGCGTCTCTTCGATCGCTCCCGACAGCAGCGACCGGTCGTCCCGGATCGCTTCCCAATCGTCCCGGCGGTCGTCAAAGCAAAGCAGCGCGCCGCCGAGCAGATTCGTGGTCGTCTCGTTGCCGGCGACGAGCAGCAGAATGCAGAACCCGATCAGCTCGACGGGCGCAAGCGGGCTTCCGTCGGCCTCGGCCTGTACAAGCCGGCTGATCAGGTCGTCATGCGGGTTGCGCTTTCTCTCGTCGGCGATGCGGCCGAAATAGTCGCTCATTTCCCGCTGGCACTGCATAAACCGGTCGTAATCGGTGCCGACGAGCGCATCGGACCACTCCTTGAACTGTTCGCGGTCGCGAGAGGGAATGCCGAGCATCTCGGCGATGACGAGCACCGGCAGCGGGCCGGCAAAATCGCCGATGGCGTCCATGCCGCCGCGCGCTTCGGCCTTATCGAGCAGCTCGTGGGCAAGCGTCTCGATGCGCGGCGCGAGCGCCTCGATCGCGCGCGGGGTGAATGCCTGCGTGACAAGCGCCCGCAGTTGGCGGTGCTTCGGCGGGTCGCGCCGCAAAATGCTGTGCTCGATCGGCACGTCCGGCGACGGTGAATCCGACATCTCCGACGAGAACCGCCCGGGATCGGCGAATATCGCCTTGGCGTCTTCGTACCGATACACATGCCATGCCCCGTTCTGATAAGCCACCGGCTCCGTCGCACGCATCGAGGCAAAATGTGCTAGCGGCAGCAGACCGTGTTCCTCGTTCCATTTCATCTCCCCAATCTCCCCTCTCCATGTGAATGAGGCCGTTACACCTGTAGCTTAAACATATTCGTCTGGAAAATCAAACCGTTACTGGAAATGAGGTGCTGCGGTGTTCCGTTGTACAAGGTGTAATGAGAGAGTCGCAACGGGTTGCGCTCTGTGAAATAATTGCAGAAAGTACAATGAAGTAGCGCAAACGGGAGGTGACGGGTTGAATAATTGTAAAAAGTGTAATGAAATTCCAAATATTAGGAGATTTTCGGCGAGAGAGCGGAGTTTTGTTGTATTTTGTGCAATGAAAATGCCATAAATGGAGCGCGATCCGTGAGACTATTGCAAAAAGTGCAATGAGAAGAGTGCCGCAAACAAGGGGCAACCGATGGAACCATTACAAAGAGTGCAATGAGAGAGCCGCAACGGGTTGCGCTCTGTGAAATAATTGCAGAAAGTACAATGAAGTAGCGCAAACGGAGGATGACGGATTGAATCATTGTAAAAAGTGCAATGACAATTCCAAATATTAGGCGATTTTCGGCGAGAGAGCGGAGTTTGTTGTATTTTGTGCAATGAAAATGCCATAAACGGAGTTCGATCCGTGAGACTATTGCA
>NZ_BOVJ01000108.1 GCF_018403665.1 Paenibacillus cisolokensis | reverse complement strand
GAGCAGCGTCGTCTTGCCGCTGCCCGAAGGCCCCATGATCCCGATAAATTCGCCGGCCTCCACGTCCAGATCGATGCCGTCCAGCGCCGTGTATTGCACATTTCCTTTGGAGCTGTATACTTTCCCCAGTCCGCTGCAATGCAGCACGATCATATTCGCGCCTCCTTTCCGCCTTCTTCCCTGCGAGACCATTCGCCGGCCGTCTGATGGTACAGAGATGCGGACGAAAATCCGATCGTCACCGCGGTTCCTTCGCCCGGAACGGAATCGATCGCGAGCCGGTGCCCGAGCTTCGAGCAAATTTGCCTGGCCAGGTACAGCCCCATCCCTGTCGATTCCCCGGTAACGCGGCCGTTCTCCCCCGTGAAGAATGGATCGAATACGCGCGGCAAATCTTGCGGCGGTATGCCGATTCCCTCGTCGCGCACCGTCAGTTCGCAGCCGCCGCTCCCTTCCGTCCGGACAAGGCGGATGACCAGCTTTTTCGATCCCGGCTTCAGCTTGGAATATTTGATCGCGTTGCTGATCAGCTGCCGGATGACGAACCCGATCCACTTGCGGTCGGTTTCCGCCCAACCTTCCCCGATTACCTGCGGGTATATGGCGTGGCGAATGCACATCCGCTTGAACTCGTTGACCGCTTCCCGCGCCGCCTCGTGCAGCGCCACCCTGCCAACGTGCAGGTCAAGCTCGAACTTGTCGAGCCTCGCCGTATGCAGCATCATTTCCAGCCCTTGCGTCAATCGTTCCGTCTCCTCCAGCACGCTCTCGCACAGCCGTTTCGTCTCGTCCGCGTCAAAGGTCCCGGCCTGCTTCGCATCGTGCGCCAGCAGCTCGATCACCGATATTGGCGTCTTCATCTGATGAACCCATTGGTGAACGTAATGATTGTGCATCTCCTGCCGGCGGCGATAACGTCTCAGCTCGTCCATATAAGCCTTGTACTGCAAATAAACAAGCCGCTGCACCGCCAGCTGCTCCCGGGAGACGGCGTCGTGCAGCGCGAAGGCGGAACGCAGCCCGTCGGTATTGGACAGCGCTTCGTTCAATTGGCGGTAGAACGCCCGTTTGCGCATATAATCGGACAGCAGCCAGACTCCCATGCAGAAGCAGGCCAGCACCGCCACATAGATGACGCTCTCCGGCGACGGCGCGCCCGGCGCGATATAGCGGTCCAGCAGCAGGACGCAGACGCCGAGCGCCGTCGATACGGCGAAAGCGCCGAGAAACGGGAGACGGTCCCGCAAATATTCCCACCCGGTCCACGCCATCTCCCCTCCGCGATATGTGCCGGCGGTCTGCCCGGTCGAGGTCATGTCCTCTCCGCGATATGCGCCGATGGTCTGCCCGGTCGAGGTCATGTCCTCTCCGCGATATGCGCCGGCGGCGTCCGGCTGCCCCCCGTCCTTTTCGTTCGGATCTGCGACGGATCGAGCGGCGGGAACGCCGCGTTTGTGTTCCCCGATCATGCTCCCACCTCTTCAGGGGCGTTCAACCGGTACCCTTGCCCCCGCACGGTATCGATAAGTCCGGATAACCCGAGCTCCTCCAGCTTTTTGCGCACCCGCGTCACATTCACCGTGAGCGTATTGTCGTCGACGAACTGCACGTCGTCCCACAACGCCTCCAGCAGTTCTTCCCTACTGACGATGCGGCCTGCCTGCTTCATCAAACATTCGGCGAGCAGCCGCTCGTTCTTCGTCAGCTCTACCTTGCGGCACCGCCACTCCAGTTCGGAGCGCCCCCGATGCAGCTTCAATGCGCCGACGCTGATTTCATCCGCCGCGGCGCCGGCCCAGCCGGCTCCGGCATACTCTCCGTAAGCGCGGCGGAGAACGCTTTTCAGCTTCGCCATCAGCAGGTCGATCGGGATCGGCTTCGTGACGTAATCATCGCCCCCGTTTTCGATCGCCATGACCTGATCCATCTCTCCCGAGCGGGCCGAAACGAAAATAATCGGCGCCTTGGAACGCGTCCGAAACTGGCGGCACCAGTAAAGCCGTCATAGTAAGGCAAATGGATATCGAGCAGCACGACATGGGGCGAATACATGTCCAGTTCCTCCGTCAACTCGCGAAACCGCGTCGCCCGATATGCTTCAAACCCGTATTTTTCGACCGACTTTTTGAGCAGGTCGCCGATTTTATCGTCATCTTCCACAATCAGAATGCGATACATCCGAATTCCTCCCATTCCGCAATGCCAGTCGGCCTTTCCACTATCATAAAAGATTCGGGGCCGAAAAAAGATTCCGCCCCTGCGCTGCGCTTGCTCTGCCGGCCGTATAGGTCACAGGTAATTATCCGCCCGCCAATTTTCCGGCAGGCGATTTTCCGGCAAGATAAAAAACCTTCCTTGCAGTTGATTGAACATCAACCGCTCGGAAGGTACGTCATCCGCATTGTTCGAACCTGTTCTATGAATTGCCGATACGAAAGCTTGAAATCGCAGGCTGCTCGACGATCCGCCGATATGGCGGCTTATTCAGCACTGCTCCGGATTCGGCTTGCCTGCGTCGCTTGCGGTGCGGAACGATTGGCCGCATCCGCACGTGACCGTGGCGTTCGGATTATGGATCGTAAAGCCGCCGCCCATCGCCGACTCCTTGAAGTCGATTTCGAGACCGTTCAAATATTTGAAGCTGTCCTCGTCGACGACAACTTTCAAGCCTTGTATTTCCATCACCTTGTCGGTGTCATGCTGTTCGTCGTCGAACCCCATCCCGTAGGAGAAGCCGCTGCAGCCGCCTTCCTTGACGCCGATGCGCAAGAACAGCCCCGGCGTCTCCTCCTGAGCGAGCATTTCTTTTATTTTATCAGATGCCGATTCGCTGATTGCGATCATGCTTCATCCCTCCAATCGTGGTACTTCTAGTATACTTCACATCCCCTGCTGCGCTCAAGGGCTGCCGATCCGCTCTTTTTATAGTTGCCCGCGCCGGCGGGGAGGTTTATAATGAATTCAAGCTTTACAGTGCGGCGTGTTAAACGGGATCACTATGTACTTTTTTTCACAAAGATCGATTTTCAGGACGCTTCTTGCTGCCAACCATCGGGCTGACACGAGAGCCGTAAGGAGGTTACATCTATGAACGTCGCTATTCCGACCGAACAAAAACAGATGCAGAGCATCGTCGAGAAAGTCCGCAGCGGAGAGCGTCTTACCCGCGAGGATGGCGTATTCCTGTACCAATCCGACGATCTGCTGACGATCGGCCAGCTTGCCGACGAAGTGAACCGGAAGAAAAATGGCAAAAAAGTATATTTTATCGAAAATATGAGCCTCTACTTCACCAACGTTTGCGAAGCCCGCTGCGCTTTCTGCAACTTCCGCAAAGACCAAGGTGACGAAGGGGCTTATACGCTGTCCGGCGATGAAATGATCGAATACGTCGAGCAGCACATCCATCCCGGCGTGCGCGAGTTCCACATCGTTGGCGGGCACAACCCGCACGTACCGTTCCAATATTATATCGATTCGCTCAAGGCGCTGAAGGAACGCTATCCCAATGTGACGCTGAAAGCTTATACGGCGGCGGAAATCGACTTTTTCGCGCGAATCAGCGGACTCAGCTACCGGGAAGTGCTGCAGGAGCTGATGAAAGCCGGGCTCGAATCGCTGACGGGCGGCGGCGCGGAAATATTATCCGACTATTACCGCAAAAAATGCATGTCACCAAAGCCGATGTTTCGCAATATTTGGAAGTTCACCGGACGGCCCACGAGCTCGGTCTGCGCACGCATACGACGATGCTGTACGGGGCGATCGAAAGCCACGAAGACCGGATCGACCATATGCTGAAGCTGCGGGAGCTGCAGGACGAAACGAACGGTTTCCTCGTCTTCATCCCGCTGTCGATGCAGCCGAAAAGTCCGAAAGCCGGCATTCGCCGCCGCAATTCGGCTTTCGAAGATTTGAAGACGATCGCGATCAGCCGCCTTATGCTGGACAACTTCAATCATATCAAGGCGTATTTTATCAACATCGGCTTGCAGCTCACGCAAGTGTCGCTGGCGATGGGCGCCTCCGACGTCCACGGCACGATCGTCAAGGAGCGGATCAGCCACGCCGCAGGTGCGTTGACGCCGGAAGGAATAACGCGCGAAGAGCTGATCTGGCTCGTCAAGGGCGCAGGCCGCATACCGGTCGAACGGGACACGTTCTACAACGAGATTCGCGTGTACGACTAATCCGGTTCCGGCCGACGCATACTGTAAAAACGACAAACGTGTCATCTAAGGTTGGGATATACGTGAAAACAGTAGTTATTTTGGGCGGCGGTTACGGCGGACTGACCGTTGCCCACGATTTGCTTCAAGGCGAACTGCCGGACGACGTTTCGCTCGTGCTTGTCGACCGGATGCCCTTTCAGGGGCTCAAGACGGAATATTACGCGCTTGCCGCCGGAACGGTCGCGGAATCGGAAATCCGCGTCGCTTTTCCGGTCGATCCGCGACTTTCCGTTACATACGGTGAAGTGACCGCCGTCGATCCGGCACGGCAGCTCGTTCATATCGAAGGCCGCGATCCGTTAGCGTACGACTGGCTTGTTCTGGCGCTGGGATGCACGGACAATTACCACGGCATCGAGGGCGCCGAAGCGCATTCCTTGAGCCTCCAAACTTTGTCCGGGACCCGCCGGACCTACCAGCGGCTGAACGATGTCAAGCCCTACGGCCAGGTTACGATCGTCGGCGGCGGACTGAGCGGCGTCGAAGTCGCTGCCGAGCTGCGGGAGAGCCGTCCGGATCTGAACATCCGCATTCTCGACCGCGGACCGAGCATCCTGTCTTCCTTCCCCGACAAGCTGCAGCGATACGTGGCGGAATGGTTCATCGAGCACGAAGTGGAAATGCGCGGCCATGTGTCGCTTTTCCGGCTGGAGGAAGGCGTGCTGCACGACGCCAACAATCCGGAGCCGATTACAACCGACGCCACGGTCTGGACAGCCGGCATTCAGCCGGTTCCGATCGTGCAAAAGTTGCAGCTGCCGAAAGACAAGCAAGGGCGGCTGATCATTAATCCTTACCACCAGCTTCCGGATTACGAAAATGTGTTCGTCGTCGGCGATTGCGCTTCGCTTCCTTTCTCGCCGAGCGGACAGGCCGCGGAAGCCCAGGGACGGCAGGTGGCCGAAGTACTTCAGGCGATATGGGAAGGCAGAACGCCCCGGCTTGGCAAAATCAAGCTCAAAGGCATTCTCGGCTCGCTCGGCAAAAAAGCCGGCTTCGGTCTTATGGGCCGCACCGCCATTTTGGGACGGGTGCCGCGCGTGCTGAAGAGCGGCGTGCTCTGGATGTCGAAAATCATTTTGGCTGAAGCCGGCCCGGTTTCGTTTACAGATCGTCCAGCAGCTTGTCCAGCGCTTCCTGATCGGCGCGCTGCTTCTCGATCTCTTCCATAATCCGGTCGTACAGCTCGTCAGCCGTTTCGCTCGAAACGAATTCGCCGTTGACAAGCGCATACGGGAACATAAAGCATTCTCCGCAGTGGCCGAGACAGCCGTATTCGATCACATCGACATCCGGCAGCTGCTCCAGCTTCTCGAGCACCTTGTCGGTGCCGTGATGCATATTGCTTGCGCAAAACTCGATGATCGGTTTGTACATGATGCTTCACCCAGCCTTCAACCGTCCGTTTTCAATCGGACCGCTTTGTATTATAATAGAGAAGAAAGGAGTTGATTGCAATGAGCGACAACGTACAAACGTCCATGTACGACGAGGTGCTTGACGTTCTCGACAAGCTTCGTCCGTTTCTGCAGCGCGACGGAGGAGACGTCGAGCTGGTCGATGTCGAGGACGGCGTCGTCAAGCTTCGTCTCATGGGTGCCTGCGGCAGCTGCCCGAGCTCGACCATTACGCTGAAGGCGGGTATCGAGCGTGCGCTGCTGGAAGAAGTCGAAGGCATTCAAGAGGTCGTACAAGTATTTTAAGGAACGGCTCTTTTAGACATAAGAATCCTGCCGCAGTCGCTTGTCTTGCCAGACATGACGCGGCAGGATTCTTTTTTGCGTTTCGCGCTACCCTTTGATCGACGGCTTGATCGGGTCGAAGCCGCCGGTCACGTCGATAATGTTGCCCGTCAAAAAATCCGACCGCTCGGCGCACAGAAACGCAATGACGCGCGCGACATCTTCGCCCGTACCCGGCCTGCCGCGCGGCGACTCCTCGTCGGTCACGCCTTCCACCTCGTCGATCGACTTCTCCTTGTATGCTCCCCTAATGTCGCCCGGACAAATCATATTGACCGTAATGCCGCTTTCCGCTTCCTCGACCGCGAGCGTCTTCGTAAACGAGACGAGCCCGGTCTTCGCCGTCGCGTAAGCGGCCCGATGCGGCCACGCTCTCGCTTCTCCGGCATGGCCGAAGCCGAAATGGATGATGCGCCCCCAACGGCGCCGGCGCATGCCCGGCAGCAGCAAATAATCGAGCAGCATCACGCCGACTAGATTGCCGTTCAGCATGCGGACGATGTCCGCCCGCTCGTAATCGGCAAATCGCTTGCGCTCGCGAATGAACGGTCCGGCATTGTTGATGAGAATGTCAATGCCCCCGGACCAGGCTGTCGCCTGCTCGGCCAGCCGGTTCACATCCTCCTCCGACGATATGTCGGCCCGGATCGCCGTCGCCCGAACGCCGAGCCCTTCCAATTCCGCTTTCAGGCTGAGCGCCTCGTCCTCGCTTCTTACATAATTCAGCACGATGTTGCAGCCTTGCCCGGCCAACTCCAGCGCGGTGCGCTTGCCGAGCCCTTTGGCGCTTCCGGTAATCAGAGCCGTTTTACCCTGCAGCTCCAAGCCCGCTCCCTCCCGTGTGGAATGCTGGTATCCCGTTTATTGTACCATTTTCACTCCGCGTTTGCCGAACGGGCGACATATTGAAAAGCGATGCGCAGCGACTCGATGGCGAATGTCAAACCTTCGGTCAAATCTTCCATATGCTGCCGTATATTTTCCAGCCGGACGTCCTCGCCGTAAGCGCGCACGCTATGCACAAGATCGTCCTGCAGCTCCGCATTCATGTTGTGAATCTCGATGTTCCGCCTCTCCCGCAGCCGGTCGACCGGCTGCCGGTACCGTTTCTTCAGCTCGTCGAGCGGCATCAGCAGCTTCGGATGCAGTCCTTCCTGGCGCATGCGGCGCAGCACCGTAAAATAGGAGAAATGCGGCTTCAGCCGCTCCGTTTCCAGACCGAGGCAGTCGTTCAAAAAGGTGCCGAGCTTGTCGAGAATGGAAAACAGGCGGATAAACCCGTTTTGTCAAAATAGACGTGGCGGCAATAGTCCAGATGTTCCTCGGGCGACATGTCGTCCTCGAATTCGCTCGTCACCTTCGAGCCGAAGCGGCAGGCCGCGTAATGGCTTTGCTCCAGCTCGTCGAGCGCACGCTTCAGTCCCTGCGTCCAGATTTCATATTTCCGCAGCTTGCGATCCCGATCCTCCCCACGGGCAATCGCCTTTTGCAATATTTCAATATAACGGTCCATCTCCCGCATCGTTTCGGCGAGCGGGCCGTCCGCCCGGCGGGGCGGCTCTCCGAACATCATCCGCAGCATCGACAGCCTCCTTCATCGGTGTCAGCAGCGCCGGCGCAAGGTCAGTCCGCGGCACTTCCTTCCCGGTACCGCCGCGCACGGATGGCGATATCCAGCAGAATGCCGAACAGGCCGGCAATAATCAGGTTGTGCAGCAAGCTTGTGAAAATAAACACATCGCCGTTCGTGACGGTAAACGACACCAGCGCGCCGCTAAGCACCTGCGCGACGACGAGCCCAAGCGCCCAACCGGCCGCATTCCGCAATGCTTCGCTTGTCCGGCGGATATGAAGGTACATGCCGGCAATGGCGAAGGCGAGCAGCAGCGCGGCAACGCGATGGAGGAAGACGATCAGCGTCGCCCCTTCCAGCTCGGGAATGACCGCCCCGTTGCAGAGCGGCCAGCCGATGCAGCCGCCGGACGAATCGGTATGCCGGATGAACGCGCCCAAATAGATGACGACGAGACAAAACAGGACGACGGCGACGACGCGCGGATAAACGGATTTCGGCACCGGCGAGGCGGGCTTGACGCTGATGCCCCGGCTTGTCCGGTGCGCCCAGACGGCGAGCAGCAGCGTACAGGCGAACGCGAACAGCGAGATGCCGAAATGCAGCGCCATCACGGGCGGCGTTTGCGGCCACAGAACCGCGGCAGCGCCCAGCAGCGCCTGCACGACGGTGAACAGCAGCGCCCCGCCGGCATAGGTAAGAGGCTCGCGCTGCTTGTAACGGCGCAACGTCATGACGAATGCGGCCAACACCAGTATGCCGACGATACCGCTGATCAGACGATGCGAATATTCGATCATCGACTCGAGCGTGTAAGCCGGAATAAACTTGCCGTTGCAGAGCGGCCAGTCGTCTCCGCATCCTCTGCCGGATTCGGTATTGGTGACGAGAGCGCCGGCCAGCAGCACGAGCAGCATCCCGATACATGTCGCAACGACGAGGGTTCGGTAACGACTGGTTATCATCTTAATCACCTTTTGCTTTACGTAATGGTTATATTCAGAAGGATTGCAAATTGTCTTTCAATTATAGCGATAAATACGGGCAAAAGCCATGTTGAAAATGTGACACTTCGGCCCTTATTCGTTCGCACCATTCCCGCTGTGAACTGACACCAGTCCCGACATAGAAACCCAATAAAAGCACAAAGCTGCAAAAGTGCAGCATTTTCGGGGGGAAAGTAACCAAAATGTGAAAATTGCTGCGATAGTGCAGTTTTTTTGATTCGTTCAAGCCAGATAAGCGATAATTTCCAAAAATACTGTATTTT
>NZ_BOVJ01000107.1 GCF_018403665.1 Paenibacillus cisolokensis | reverse complement strand
TTTTGCAGGATTTCGCCCCTTAGTCATCTATTCAGGCCAAAGTTCCTGTATTTTGCAGCATTTCGCAAAAGGAATCTGCCGGGAGACGAAGATGTTAAAGGGGGGCGGACCGGCGGACCGGAGACGGTTAGACGGAAAACGGGGCGCACCGGCGGACGGGCGACGATTTGACGGAAGGCGCGGGCGATGAAACAGGCGAATCAAAAAGACTGCCGATGACGGCAGTCCATAGCTTGCGGCCGGATTGCGGACGGCTTACCCGTCCGCTGCGATACCCGGCGTTCGTATTGACGATTATTCGACATTGTGATAGACGCGCTGAACGTCATCCAGCTCTTCCAACGCATCGATCAATTTGTCGAATTGCGCTTGCGCGTCTGCCGGAAGCGTGATGTAATTTTGCGGAAGCATAGTCAATTCCGCCACGCTGAATTCCGTTATACCGACGTTGCGGAGCGCTTCCTGCACCGCGTGAAACTGCTCCGGTTCGGCGTATACGATGACGGAATCGTCTTCTTCCACAACGTCGCGCACGTCGACATCCGCCTCCAGCAAAATTTCAATCACTTCATCTGCGGATTTGCCTGTTATGCCGAACACCGCTGTCGCGTCGAACATATACGATACCGAGCCGTTCACGCCCATATTGCCTCCGTTTTTATTAAAGGCGGCACGCACCGACGCAGCCGTACGATTCACATTATTGGTCAGCGCATCCACGATCACCATCGAGCCGTTCGGACCGAAGCCTTCATAGCGCAGCTCCTCGTAGTTTTCGTCGGCAGCGCCTTTCGCTTTTTCGATCGCCCGGTCAATGATTGCTTTCGGGACATTGTAGGTTTTGGCCCGCTCGAGTACGAATTTCAATGCCTGATTGGATTCCGGATCCGGTTCGCCTTTCTTGGCGGCCACATAAATTTCGATGCCGAACTTGGCGTAAATCCGGCTCGTATTTGCATCTTTGGATGCTTTCTTCTCTTTAATGTTGTTCCACTTGCGTCCCATTCTGAATCCTGCCTTCTACTTTTTTACTACTAGAATAACCGATTTTGGCCGTCAATGCACGCAGTTTGTCCGTGAAAGCCCGTTAACAACGGCCGACTCTTACCGGCTTGCAGTGCCTTAAAAAAGCCGCATGAGCGACTTCGTCATGCGGTTGTTCGGTGCCGCCCTTATCGTTCGTTAAGCCATTCCAGCTCATTGATGAAGGGGTTCATTCTTTGTCCCGTTAAGCGGTCGGCTTGCGGATTGGGCAGAATTCTCTTCTGAACGGCAAGATGTCGGCGCGGTCTGTTCCCGGATATTCGGTTTTGGTGAATGGTCCGTTTTTTCACGCCGTTGTCGTTCGTTAGCTTAGGCTGATTCCGCTGCAGCTTATCGATTTGACGGGTATCGGTCGCTTTAGTCGTACGGCGTTTGCCGGCATTGCCTGCACGGATTGGCCTGCTGGCGGATTTTTTAAACTTTGCCAATGACGAGGCGGTGTAATAAGGTGAAGATGAAAAAAGTTTCACGAGCAGCTCCCCTCCCGTTTTATGAATTGTACATTTTATGGGTAAGCTCTTTTCGTGAGCACGGCAAACAGCCGTAGTGCGCCAATTTCATGCTATCCGACAGAGCCGGCAGGGCCTCCGATATGAATAAGTTCGATGCAACCGTGGAACGATACGTTTTGGTCCGGATGCTTTCGCATCAGCAATATACATTAACGTGATAGGAGAATCGAGATGCACAACTTGACCCATCAAATTCAACAATGCGAGCAGTTGATCCATCAATTGATGAATCAGACTCAACAAGCGACTCAAATGTATCAGCAAATGCTGCAGCAAGAGCAGCAAAACGCGCAAACGCTGGAAGGGCTGGTCCGCCGCGAGCAGCAGGCGGCGCAAATGATCCAAACCGCGCTTCACGGCCATCAACTGGCCATGCAGCAGATGCAGCAGGTTTCCCAGCTGTGCAAGCAGCTCGAGCAGACCGCCCAAAGCATGCAGAGCTCCAACCCGCAGCAGCAATTCCCGCAACTGCAGCCGTATCAGCAGCAACCGTACCGGCAGCAGCCGATCAATACCGGCTCTTCTTTCCGCAACCTTCAATAAAACGGTATAAACAAGTAAACAAGGGCCTTCCCGCCATGACGATGGCGACTGGGAAGGCCCCTTCGAGCAAGATCGAACGGGATGCAACAGAGCGGATAATCTACCCTTTTACCGCCCCAGCCGTTATCCCGGCAATAAAATAGCGCTGCAGAAACACAAACAGCAAAATAACCGGCAGCAAGGCGATCAGCGAGCCCGCAAATACGATGCCCCACTGCGTCGTATACTGGCCTTGGAAATTGGCCAAAGCAATCGGCAGCGTCCGTTTCAACGGATCGTTGATAATCGTGAGCGCCCATGGGAACTCTTCCCATATGGTCAGCGCGTTAAAAATCGTAACCGGCACGAATGCCGGCTTGGACAACGGCAGAATGACCGACAGAAACAAGCGAAACGATCCTCCGCAATCGATCGAAACGGACTCGTCGATCTCCTTCGTAATCGTGTCGAAAAAGCCTTTGAGCAAAAAAGTGGTAAACGGAATCGCGCTTGCCGTGTATACCGTAATCAAGCCCCAGTAGGAATCGAACAATCCCAGGCTCCGAATGAGCATAAATTGCGGAATGACCAGCGTTAAACCCGGAATGACGAGCGCCCCCATCAGCATGGCGAAGGTCAGTGATTTGCCGGCAAACCGAAACCGCGAGTAGGCAAAAGCCAGCATCGACGACAGCACGAAGATAAGCAGAAAACTCGCCGCCGTAACCATGACGCTGTTGCCCATATAAATCGAGAAATTTTGGCTTGTCCACGCCTCCGCGAAGTTTGCCCCTGTCAGCTGCGATGGCAGCAGCTTCGGAGGGTACTCGAACAGCAATGTCGAAGGCTGCAACGCGGTCGTCAGCATAAACAGCAGCGGATAAACCGAGATGACCGCCCCCGCCGTCAAGACCACCATCTTGATAATGCGATACACCATTTTCATCCCGATCTTTCCCCTCCCCTAATTGGACCTGTTCCATTTGAATTGAATTGCCGTGAGAAGGGCGATCAAGAGAGCGAAGACGTACGACAGCGCGGACGCGTAACCGAGATCGTATTCGGTGAACGCTTTCTGGTACATCCATGTCAGCATCACCTCGGTCTGGTGCAGCGGGCCGCCTTTCGTAATGAGAAAAACCGATGTAAATACGTTGAAAGCCCCGATGATCAGCATAATTTGAATAAAGAAATTCGTACTGCGAATGGACGGCAGCGTAATATGCCAGATGCGCTGAAGCGGGCCGCATCCGTCCAAATCGGCGGACTCGTACAAATCTTTCGGCACGCCTTGCAGAGCGGCCAAATAGATGACCATCGCCCAGCCAACCCCCTTCCAGATGCCAAGCATGCTCAAGACGATCATCGCCTTCCACGGATCGCTTAGCCAGCCGATCCGTTCGTCCGCCAGATGAAACACATCCACGATCAAATAGTTCAGCAGCCCTTGATCGGTTACGATAAACGTAAAAATAAGCGAGGCGACGACCCAGGACGTAATAACAGGCAAAAAGTAGAGCGTGCGGAACAGCTTCGACCACAGATCGGCGCGATTCAGCGCATATGCGGCGGCGAAGCCCAAAATCATTTGCCCCGGAACGGAGATGACGCCGTAAATCAAAATATTTCGCACGGATATCCAGAACACCGGGTCCTGAAACACTCTTCGGTAATTGTCCAAACCGACAAACGAAGCTTCGTTCAAATTGGACAGTTTAAAATCGAAAAAGCTGTAAACCCAATTATGCAGCAGCGGATAGACGAGAAAGACGCAAAAAAGATAAAACCGGGAGCCAGAAACAGATAGCCGTCCCATTTGTTATGTCGCAACTTTGGACACTCCTTCGTCAAGGCAGCCGGACACCTGATACCAGGCGGTTCAGGTGTCCGGCATTCGGTTCGTTATTTGGCTAGAAGCGCGTCAATGCTTTTGGCGGCCGCATCCAATTCGGCCTGGATGTCCCGATCCGTCATAAAGATGGACGACATCGTGTCGCTCAAAATGCGGTCGATTTGCGGCCATTCGGGAATCGGAGGACGGGCTTTGGCCGTTTTCAACTGCTCCAGGAACGGTGCGAAGTAGTCGATTTTTCGGATCTCCTCGTCTTCGATAGCCTGCATGTTTACCGGAATTTGGCCCGCTTTGGCCATTTCCTTCTGCGCGAATTCGCTCGTCATAAACTTGACGAACTCCCAGGACTCCTGCTTATGCTGTTGACTGAAAATACCGATATCTTCCCCGCCAAGCACTTGAACGGAGCCGGTTTCCCCGCCGGGGAACGGCGCGACAGCCGTCTGAAAATCGGGGAATTGGGACTGGAATTGCGCGAAAGCCCACGGGCCTTCGGCCATCATCGCATAGGTGCCGTTCGCATGTCCTTCGGTAACCGGCACATTCCCTTGTTCAAATCCGCGAGCTCGCCTTGCTTGTATGCTTCGCGCAGCCGTTTCAATATATTTGCCGTTTCGGGAGCGTTCAGGTAACCTGTTGCCGAATCGTATTGCGGCGACAGCACGTCGGCGCCGTTGCTCCAGAGCCACGGCAATATATTCCAGCCTTGAAGCGCCGGCTCGCCGTATCCCCATCCGTCCGGATTGGCCGCTTTCAGCTTGCCGAGCGCGCTGAAAAATTGGTCCGTCGTCGCCGGCGCTTCGGTCAGACCGGCTTTGGCGAACAAGTCCTTGTTCCAGAACAGCACTTTCGTATTCGTATTGAGCGGCAAGGCGTAATAGTGATCGCCGACCTTTGCCGTCGAAACGGGGCCTTCGAGGAATTGCCCGACGACCTCGTCGAAATCCGCAAATTGTTCGTCCAGCGGAACGAGCAATCCGGCATCCTGAAACTCCGGCACCCATATAATATCGAGCCGGGCGACGTCGGGAAGCTCTCCGGCGCTGCCTCCGATTTGAATCTTCTTGTGCAGCTGATCCCACGGAAAGGCGACCGCTCCCGCCTCTCCGTTTTCGTTTCCGCCGGATGCGGTCCCGTTTCCTTCTCCGGAACCGCCGTTTCCGCAGCCAGCCAGAACAGCGATCAACAGTATCGCGATTATGGAAGAGGACAACCGTCCCCGCTTCATTTTCATATTCATTCGATCTTCTCCTTATCGCTTACGGTTTAGAAAAATGCGTACCGCATCGCCAGCAGCAGCCCCTCGGGACGGGAGACGGCCGGGAACTGCACGGCATGCAGCTCGTCCGTATCGCAGCCGAGTTGACGGCAAATCTCATCCAGACGCCGGTCCTGCTGCGAAAAGTTCAGCAGAAGGACGGCCTGCTCGGCTCCATACATCCGTTTCACCGCGTACACGTCCAGTTCGGGAATGTGCCGCAGCTCCACATGGCCATGCTGAAGCGCCGCCTCCGTCGTTTTGAGCCGGTTCCATTGACGCAGCAACGTCCACAGCGGATGGTTCTTATAATCGGCGGTCCACGTCATGCACGCTCTGCAACCCGGATCGTTATCCCCCTGGAAGCCGAGCTCGTCGCCATAATAAATGACGGGATTGCCCGGCAGCGTATACTGAAGCGCGACAAGCAAATGCAAAAGCTCGATCCGGTTGCCGCAGCGGGTCAAAATCCGCTCCGTATCGTGGCTGCCGAGCAAATTGAACATTTGCGAAAGCTCCGCTTCCGAATATCGGTTGACATACCGGACCAGCCTGGCATGAAATTGCTCCGCCGTGATGGAACGGTCGACGATAAAGTCGATCAGGATGGAACGCAGATCGTAGTTCATGACGCTGTCCGTGCCGCCGGACATCATCAGTCTCTTGGCATCGTGCCAAATTTCTGCGATAATAAAGGCGTCTTTATTTATTTGCTTCACATGGGAGTTCAGTTCGCGCAAAAAACTGAGCTCCACCTCATCGGCGACGTCGATTCTCCAGCCGTCAATGCCCGTTTCTTTCTGCCAAAAAGAAACGATGTCAAAGACGTACTGCTTCACCTGGGGATTCGACGTCTTCCATTTGGGCATCCATCGATAATACCAGACGGAATCGTACTTCGTATCGCTCAACGTAACCGGATATTCGCGGATGTAGAACCAGTCGCGGTACACGGAGCGCTCTCCATTCTTTACGACATCCTGAAAGAACGGATGATCGTAGCCGCAATGATTGATCACCAGATCGAGCACGACTCTGATGCCGAGCTCCCGGCATCGTTCCGTCAACCGTTTCATATCTTCCAATGTGCCGAATTGCGGGTCGATCTTGAAATAGTCCAGCGTGTCGTATTTATGATTCGATTTCGCCGCAAAACGGGATTCAAATAGAGGGCGTTAACGCCAAGTTCCTTCAAATAATCGAGCTTGTCGATAATTCCCTGTATATCTCCCCCCATCATATTGTCTCTGGTAGGCGGCGTCCCCCATGGCAGCGTGCCTTCCGGGTCGTTCGCCGGATCGCCGTTGCGGAACCGCTCCGGGAAAATTTGATACCATACCCTGTCGCGTATCCAGCTCGGTGAATGTACGGCGTCCCGGTCGCTGCCGTAAGGAAACTCGAACGCCCCTTTGCCCGGCATTTCATCGGCTTCGTGCAAGCCGTCTTCGTTCAGCCATAGCGTCCCCCCGTTCATCGAAAACTTGAATGTATACTGAAGGTATCGAACACTAGGTTCCATACACGTCCAGTTGATCCGGTAATAGGCATAGCGTTCGGATTCCGCCCAGCGGCTTACCTTCAACCGCTCGGTGCGGTAAGGCTCCCGCCTCGCTTTGTTCCAGGCGATAAATTGCACGTCCCGCGCATGGGCCGGCAGCTTCAACCGAATATCCAGCGATTTCGGTTCCGTCAGCGTGACGTCGATCGCAGGATCGTGATAATAGCTTGTTATCATTTCATCTGTCCTTTATTCAAAATCTGATGTTCTCGCCAAAAATGCGGGAATCTGGATAAAGTGCGGAACGTCTTCTTTTTGATTGATGATGGAAAGCAGAAGATGCGCCGCCTGTTCGCCCATTTTTCCAGGTCGATCGACACGTAATGCACCGTTCGTTTGAAATATTGGAACATCGGGTTTTCGTCGAATGTCCCGAGCTCGGCATCCGGCAGCGGCAGACCGTCAGCGGTCTCCTTCAACAATTCGAACAGCTGCTCGTGCGTGCAGCAGATGACGGCTTCCGTGCCGCGGGCTTGCAGCTCGCCGACGCTCGTGGCGACGAATGCGGGCAGGCCGAGCTTTTCCATCGTGCGGGTATATCCGTCAATCCGATCCGCGATAAATTTGTCCCGCGCAATAGCCTCCTGATCCGTATAAAGATGAATGCGCCGGTAACCGTTCTCGTACAGGCGCTCGGTCAGCAATTGCGCCGCCTGCCGGTTGTCGACATCCACCCACCGAACGTCGGAATGGCCGAATTCCCGTTCTCCCAGTACGACGAACGGCATCCGATGCTCCTTCAGCAGCCTGTAATTGGCTTCGTTGTACAAGGAGCTCGGGAGAATGACGCCGTCGACGCGCCGTTCCTTGACGACCCGCTCGAACATGGATGTGCCGTCTTCTCTCTCATGCCGGCTCATCATCAGGAACAGATAGTCGTTATCGTATATGACATTCTCGATTCCTTGGAGCATCTTGTAGAAAAAATGGTTGGCGAACGCCCGCTTGTCCTTGTAATCGTGACAAAATCCGACCGTAAACGTTTTGTTGACCGCCAGTCCCCTGGCAATCGTATTGGGCGTATAGTTGTATTCTTTGATAATCCGTTCGACTTTTTCCTTCGTTTTTTGCGAAATCGTAGCGCTTCCATTTAACACGCGTGAAACGGTCGCTTTGTTGACTCCCGCGAGCTCGGCGATTTTTTGAATCGTTATTTTGTTTTCGTTCACGTCCGAAAATCCTTTCCGCATTAATGCAACCGGTTGCATAAAACATTATACGAAATTGCGGCCGAATTGGCAATAAGTTTGTCTAAATTTGTCGTTCAAAAGTCCCGATAACGCTTTTCGAATATCCGATTCCTTGACAGGCAATGCTAAAGCTGGAAGGGAGGCTGTTATGGATACCGATAAAAATTGCGATTTTTCACCGTTAAAGCAGGAGCTTCAAGCGCAACTGACTTCCATCGCCCATCGTCTGGACCGGGTTATGGCCGATCTGGACGAAAACGACACTTGCCTGCTGAACGAACTGGACGAGATTTCCAAAAGCTTCATGCTATCCAGCGCTTTGGCTTCTTCCTACTATCTGAAATGCTTCCTGTCTCCGTTCACCGACAAGTACGATGAAATTTCGCAATCGATCATGCGAATCCGGCTTAAACGTCTGGGCGCCCTCATCGTCATCGAGCGGGACGTTCCGGTCGCGGATTTGATCAGCCCGGGCATCCCCTTGTCTGCGGAAATTACGAGCTCGCTCCTGGAGTCGATCTTCGTCGCCGGCAGCCCGCTGCATGACGGAGCGGTGCTGATCAAGGGCGATAAAATCGTTTCCGCGGCCAACATTTTGCCGCTCACCAAGAAACGGTTCAGCGGGCGGAAGCTCGGCACCCGCCACCGGGCGGCGATCGGCCTGTCCGAAAGATCGGATGCGCTCGTCCTGGTCGTATCGGAGGAGACCGGAACGACTTCCTTCAGCCTGGACGGGCGGCTGTACCCTTTCTCCATTCCTGCGCCTTCCGAGGGCAGCGAATTTAACGAAACGGCCGCCGGTTCCGCCGCTGCGAAGCGATAAACCGGCGTTTTGAGGGCACGCCGGTCCCAACTTTCGCTTATGCCGAACAGGAATGCTGAGCATTATCGCGCTACGACTTCCGTGCCGGCGATGTAATCGTGAAGCGCGCGCTTCCCCCTGCCGGCCAACAGAATGGCAATATAGATGATCATCATCGCATTCGGAATGATAATGAGCCATTCCCTTCCCGTATCGACCGCTCCCTGCCACCACGGTTCCGGATAGAGCAGGATCACATGGGTCGCCTCCCAAGGCAGCAGCTTGACGAACGTTCGGGTCAGCGCCTGGCGGAAGCGAAGGCCGCTCCCGCCGACCGCGGTTACCCGAAGCCCGAGCAGCCGTTTGCCGGCCGTCTGCCGCCAGCGCATTTCGCATCCGGTAAAACAGATCCATACCGGCAACGAGATCGTGGCCCAAACCCATAACATGATTTGATAGCCGTACTTGAGATGAGCGAACGGAAACCCGCCCGTCACCGCGTACAGAAGCGCCTGAAAGCCGATCAATACGGCTGCGGCCATGACGACATCGAGCCAGTAGGCGAACAATCTTGCAACCGATAATCGCATCGCGCGAGCTTCACATCCTCTGCCGGATATTTTCATTGATTATCGTATTTTCCACATCTTACTTCATGCCCCGCGATCCGTAAACCGGCTTCCGAACGAACCGTCCTCGATTCCGAAACATAAAACAGGACGGAAACCGTCCTATCTGCGGCTTCCGTCCTGTATTTTCTCAAGGGCGCATGTCTGTCGCGCTTTCCGCCAACTCGTCCAGCGCTTTCATCACCGTGCGCAGCGTCGCGGCGATGCCGCGGATGTCGCCGGGGTCTTCGCCCAGATCGCCGTCGCCGAACAGGGCCGCGACGAGATTCTCGCCGGTCGCGTTCCAGCCGGTGACCAGCATCCCCGGCATCCGGTCCAGCGCGTTCCGCTCCTTCGCCTGCCCGACCGCCTGCTCCAGCAGATCGAGCGCCGCTTCCGGCGTCTTCCAGCAGCACGGCCACACGGTAAATCCTTTATCCAGAAAATAACCGATCGACGGATAAGCGTCGAGCTTGTCGTAATGCCAGTCGCACAGAATGACGTCCTTCGGAATACGGTCGACCGCCGGCCAAATGCCGTATACGTCGCCGTCCCACTGCGAATAGCCCATCCCTTTCGCATCGATGAGCCGGTCCGCCCACATCAGCATCTGCACGTTCCGCTTCTTCACCAGATGATCGTAATACGCGTTCGCCGCGTCCGCGAACAGCTCCGCCTTGTTTTTCCCGCGGCAGCGCGGGCACTGGTCGTCCGCGATCGCGAACACTTCGTCCATGCCGACGTGCAAGGCGTCCGCCTCGAACGCGTCCAAGAGCTCGTCCATCAGATCGAAGACGAGCGGATTGATATCCGGATGCGACGGACACCAGCTCGGGCAATAGAAGTCCGGCCATTTCGCATCGGTCGGCACATGCGGCGTCTCGTCGAACTCGGGATGCGCCCTTAGCAGCGAATTGCGGGAGCC
Source organism: Paenibacillus cisolokensis (assembly GCF_018403665.1). Classification (GTDB taxonomy): domain Bacteria; phylum Bacillota; class Bacilli; order Paenibacillales; family Paenibacillaceae; genus Paenibacillus_AH; species Paenibacillus_AH cisolokensis. The sequence goes on along the minus strand of NZ_BOVJ01000107.1, from coordinate 17,990 downwards.
GCCCCAGCCTTGATGGCCCAAACATTCGAACAGCGGGATAAGCCGGATGCCGTTTTCCTTGCACAATGCGGACAACTCCCGCGCGTCCTGCTTCGTCAGCGTCCCTCCCGACACCTCCGGATGCGATTCGAACACGAACGATGTATTGCATTCCAGAACGAACGCGTTGACGCCGAGCGGCACCAATTCATCCCGGATGACCCGCTTCAAATTGCCGACATCCTCATGCGATCCGAACCGCATATGAAATCCGCGCAACTGCTTCATTGCCGTCATTCCTCCCGACTGTCATTGGTTTCTTCCTAACCGTGCCTGCCGTTATCCGACCAGACCGGTCCGCTCCACGCTCTCCACGAAATATCGCTGTACGAACAGATACAGAATGATGAGCGGAGCCATGGACAACAGAACGCCGGTATTCATCAGAATCGAGAAATAGACCGGATCGGGCTCTCCGCCGATCGCTACGCCCATCCCCATCAGCCCTGTCGACAACACCTTCACCTTGCTCAGAAACAGCGATACATAATAGCTGTCGTTCCATTGCCAGACGAAGGAAAACAGCAGCACCGTCACGATGGCGGGAACCGCGTTCGGCAGCATGATGCGGTAGAAGGTCCGGATCACTCCGGCCCCGTCGACCAGCGCCGCCTCTTCGATCTCCTTCGGAATGCCCCGGAAAAACTGGCGGAAAATATAAATGTACAGTCCGTTCTTCAAGCCCATCGCCGTACCGGAGGAAATGAGGAACGGCCAGAACGTGTCGATCAGGTTCACGCTGTCCTTGCCGGTGAACAGTCCGATCAAGCCGAATAAGTCGAAATACCGGTACGTCAGGTACAGCGGAATCATAATCGTCTGCGGCGGAACGACGATCGTAAAGACGACGAGTCCGAACAGCAGACCGCTTCCTCTGAATTTCAGCCTGGCGAAAGCGTAGGCGGCCAGAGCGCAGGATACGAGCTGAATGAGCGTCGTACTGGCCGATATCGCAAACGTATTGAGCGTGGCCGGAACATATTGCATCGCTTCGATCGCCTTCTCGACGTTTTCCAGCGTAAAATTCCGGGGAATCCACAGCACCGTCGGATCGTAAATATCGACTCTGCTGCGGAACGCGACCGACAGACGAAGAAACAGCGGAAACAGGATAATGAAACAAAATCCGGAAATCAGCAAGGCGCGCAGAACGATCCAGATCCATCGTTTCGCCCGTTCCGCAGGATTGTACCTGATGATAAACTGCTCTGCGTATGCGGCTGGCCGTTTCATTCCCCTTTCGCCCCCTCTTCAGTCGTAATAAAACACTTTTCTGGATATGAACCAAGCGGACGTCGCGAGAATGAACGCCACAACCGCAAAATAAACCCAGGCCATCGCCGCGCTCAGACCGAAATCGAACAGCTTGAACGCGGTGGACGAAATTAATTCGTTAATGCTGTTATGGGTGAACGAATCGATGATCGAATAGACCGTGTTCGTCAGAATGAGCGGCGACAGCATCGGAAATGTCACCTTCCAGAACGTTTCATAGCCGGTGGCGCCTTCGATTTTGGAAGCTTCGTAGAGCGAAGGCGAGATCGATTGAAGGCCGGCCAGAAAGATCAGAATTTGCACACCGGACAAGCTGATAATTTCGTAGATGCGGTCGACGGCGCCGGTCACATAGTTGACGAAGACGGGCGAAATGCCCGATTCCAGCAGCATCTTCTTCAGCTCGAAGCTCTGCAGCGCATTGCTCTCATCGCTGCCGCTGCCGCTCGTCAGCGCGCCGACGAAGCTGCTGACATCGATGTTGGCGATCGCGCTGGAAGCGAGGATGACCGGCAGGAAGAAGATCGCCCGCGCGAGCGCCCGGCCCCGGAATTTCTGGTTCAGCAGCACCGCCGCGAACAGGCTGAAGAAAATAATAATCGGCACGTTGACGACCATGTTGACGACCGCTTCCGCAAGCGCCCGCGGAAAGTCCGCGTTCGAGGTGAACAGCTCCGTATAATGGCCGAAGCCCTGATAGACGACATCGAAGCCGCCTTCCACCAGCTCGATCGAGCTCAGGCTGAAGCGGAACGACTGGATAAGCGGCAGGATGAACAGCATGATCAGTCCCGTCATGAGCGGGATGCAGAATATGACGCCCCAGAGCGCCTTCGTCTGTTCAAGCGTTAACCTTTTTTTCAAGATGGCTCACCGTCCAGCCGGTAGCTGCGGGCGTCGATCTTCATGCCGTTCACCTGCACAGCCGTATTGTTGTAATTGACGATAATGGACACGCCGTTTTCGAAGACGGTCTGCGTGACATTGTCGGCCAGCTTGCGGTGGTCGGTAATGACCAGATGCCGCACCCGCTTCAACGCCTCGCTTGCTTCCTTATAAAGCTCGGCCGCCTCTCCGATCCAGTCTCCGTAGTGCAGCGCGTACAAATCGTTGTACGGCGTTTCCTTGACGGCCGACGACGGACTGAACATCCACTGATAATAAATGTTCGAGCCGGTCTCCAGCGCCTGCAGCGCCGCATAATGCGGATCCTGGCGTTCGCTCATATTGAACGGCGTCCCCGCCAGCTCGAAATAGCCGTGCAGCGCAATCTGGTAGAACGGAACGGTTTCGTCGGTCAGATTGTGGCCGCTGCTTCCGTCCGGAGCGTTCACGATCATGCCGGCGTACGGCAAACTGTACGCATTGCCGCCGCTGACCATCAGCTTCCCCGTCCGCTCCCGCAGCATAGCGGCCGTTTGCTGCGCAATCTGCAGCGCATCCTGCCGGCTGACCGGATGATCCGTATCGAAGTCCGAGTTGACTTCGCTTCCGAGATCGCGCAGCGACAACCCTCCGATGCCGTAATCGTCGTACGCCGCGGCGAAACGCTCGGCCAGCCCGAACAGCGCGGAGGGAGACAGGATGTAATGCGAGAAGGCCGACTTGTCCTGCACGCCGCTCACCGGATCGTACTTGTATATTTTCGCCGTCTTCCGGTTCAGGAACGACGCCGGACGGCCCGGCTTCTCGTACGCCTGCTGCAGCGCCACATCCGGATACAGCTCCACCTGATTGGACTCGGCATAGTTCACCAGTTCCCGCAAGCCGCTTTTTCCGCCGAGCGCGCCGATCGGACGGACCCGGGACGGCAGATCGTGGCGTATCCCGCCGTTGAACCAGCCGACATACCTTAATGCGATACGGCCGACGCCTTGCGCTTTCAATTCCTGAAGCAGCTGCCGCGCCTCGCCATATCCGGTCAGCGATTCGGTCGATTTGTACGGAATACCGAGGAACGATTTTTCCTTCGGAAACGCGCCAACCAGCTCGAGCATGAACGGAGCGTCTCCCGGCTCCAGCCTGGTCAGCCCGTAGCGCTCCGCCAGCCGCTCCCGGTAGCGGACGGCCATTCCCGCGTAATCCGCTTCGTCTCCGCTCAGGAAGGCGTACCGGATCAGGATGTCGCCCTGATACGGCTGCCGCTCGAACATCGGCACCGAGCTCGATTTCGTTCCGGACGTCAAGGTGTAATGGTCCATGGCCACAATTTTGAACTGCGCGCCGACGGTGTTGTAGGAATCGTTCCGCCCCCCGATATCGGCCATGACGGCAGCCAGCGCGTCGCCGTCCTCGATCATGCCCACGAAGGCGTGATCGTTCTGCTTCATGCCGAACACGGGCAGCCGGACCAGCTCGCTCTGCTGCGGCGCTTCCTTCACATCGAAGGTGCCGTCGTCGCCGTAGACCGCCCGTCTGAACGCTTCGGCGTTCAATCGTCCGTTATTGAGACGGATGAGCGCGCCCGTTCCGTCCGGTACGAACAGATAGCCGGTTTTCGAGCTGCCGGCTGCGCCGAAGTGCTTCAGCAGCTGCAAATGGGCGATCGGATACGTCTCGGCATAACGCAGCTCCGCAAGCGGCACCTTCACGACAAGATGCTCGCCGTCCAGCTCGTATTCAAGCGGTACGGTAAACGACGGTTTCTCGGCCGCGGCCGCGCTGCCGTCTCCTTCCCCTTGATCCATGGCCGCGTCCTCCGCCGTATAGCCGATCGACGCAAGCGTCGCGGACAGTTCCTCCAGTACATAATCCTGCAGCTTCCGCAGCTCGTAAACTTGCGCCTCTTCATTAAACCGGAATTTGAAGGCGACATCCTCCCGGACGTCGGCGTCCTCGATACGGTTCAAGATCGCCTCTTCCATCCGCTCCTTGCTGATGCGCTGCGGCACGTTGCTCGTCGCCGCGGCTGCGCTTCCAAGCTCGTATACCACTTTGAGGCCGGCCCCCGTTTGTTCGAGCGTAAATTGCCCTTTCTGCACGCTTTCCGCATAGCTGTTCATGGTGTTGATTTGGCCTTTCTCGTTATAATAGGATACGATCACCTGCGAAGCGCTCTCCGCCTTGTAGAGCGGAGACGCGATCGGATCCTCGTCGCGGTCGGCGGGATTGGAAAACCAGACATAGCCGTCCCGCTTGTCTTTCACGGCGATTTCCGCCGTGTTCCGGTTGGCGTACAGCACGAGCGTTTCGTTCTCGGCCATCCGTTCCATCGCGCGGAGCGCTTCGAGCTCCTTGGCCGTATTGGCAGTATGGGTCGTATTAGCCGTCGTAGTGGCCGGCAACGCCGGAGCGGCCGGACGTTCCGGCCTCCGATCGGATGCTTCGGCTGCCGAATTCGCCGGCGCCGCGGACGCTTCCGTTTCGCCCGGACGGGCGGCCGTATGCGTTTCCGGCTGTGAAGCCGTATTCCCGGCCGCCATCGCGGCGAACGATCCGGCGACGATGCAGACGCACAGCAGGCCGATCGCTGTTTTGATCCATCCGGTCAAATCAATCCCTCCCTCCTGTCGGCTTGTCATCCCGGGCGGTCATAGACGGAACGTCAACTCCCGATAAATCGAAGCGATAAAGCCGATCATTTGCTGCATCATGCTGAAGAAGAGCACGCCGAGGAACATCAGAATGCCGATGACGATGATTGTCAGCAGCATCGTCACGAACGTCTTGCCCGCCGTAAATTGGTGAACGGTCATCGTTCCGACGAACAACAGGCCGACAAACCAGATCCAGGCGATCGCTTCCAGCAAGTAATAGAACGAGCTCTCATCACCCGAGATGACGCGGCTGTACAGCGTCTGCGGAATATAAACGATCACGAGCGGCATGAGCGCGTAACCGGTCGCCATGACGATGTCCTTGAACGTCCCTTCGCCGTCCATCAGCGTCGTAAGCGACCAGTTCGCCACGCACCAGAGCAGGAACGGCAGCAAGATGTACTGCAGCTCCTGCAAGCTGTTCAGTTCGGACAAGTTGTTGAAATTCACGACAAAGCCGCTGTACTGGCGCTTCACAATGGTCACGACGGCAAGGCCGAACAGAATGAGCAGCGCGACTTTTAACCGGCCTTTATGCTCGTACTTCATTTCCCAGAAGCCGTTGAACGGATGTATCATCGTATAAAACGGGTTGCGCAATACGCCGATTTCCTTGTAAAAGCTCCCCGCGGCGATTTTTCGACGGCTGAACCTGTAAACGGCGAAGACGAGAACGGCGGCTGCAGCGGCGGCAGTGACGAACGTGCCGAATCTTTCGATGACGATTTCCTTCCGGTAGCGCTTGAACGCTTCCGAATAGTACTCCCGGTTGTTGCCGAGCTTGAAGTAGGCCATCGCCTGGCGATTGTCGCCGTTCTTGAGCAGCGATTTGCCGATTCCGATGTAGCCGACATCGAAATTGGCGTTCAGTTGCAGCACTTGCTCCCACGCTTCGGCGGCTTTGTCGGACTCGCCGTTATGGAGCGCGATGACCGCTTCCCGGATCAGACGGCCGTAGCGCGTAGGCTCGAACACGGAGATGCGGTTGTAATCCTTGTCGAGAACGATCATCCGGTTCCCGATCGTATCGATCGCCGACGGCGTGCGGAACTGATCCCGTTCGCTGCCGAGCGAGCCGAACGTATACAGCAGATTGCCGTCTTTGTCATACGTGAAAATGCGGCCGCGCTTCGAGTCCAGCGCATTGTACATTCCGCCTTCGTCGGCGGCGATGTCGATGAAGATCGAGCTGCCCGGCCGGCTTCCCGTCTGCGGCGCGCGAATATCGCCTTTCGGCGGAAAATAACCTTTGGCGCGCAAGATGTCGGCGCCCGACGGATTGAGCATTTTGATCGGCCGGCTGGCATCCTCCTCCGAGGTGGTCGTGTAAATAAACCCTTTGCCGTCAAGATCCAGATTGTTGAATTCCAGCGGAATGAACTGTTCCATCTGATCGCGCTGCGCTTTCGTCGATATCCGTTTCCAGAACAGATCGAGCGGGTCGAACTTGACCCGGTTCGTGCCGAGGAAACCGACGAAGCGCCCGTCCGAATCGAACTCGATAATGCCCTCGTAAGAGCCTCTGCTGACGACATAGATCCGCTCCGCCTTGTCGACGGCGACTTTGATCGGCGTATACCGGAAGCCGCTGCGCAGCAGCGTCGTTTCCGGCGCGCCGATCTCCCGCAGCAGCGTGCCGTCCGCATTCAAGACGACCAGTCTGCGGTTCTGCGTATCGGCGACGAAAATCCGGCCCTTGTGATCGACGAACACCCCTTCGGGCTGGCCGAACGAATCCGCGCTGCCGCCGTTGCCGAACTCCGCGATGACGCGCACCGCGTTCAGATTCCGGTCCAGGATGACGATCCGGTTGTTGCCCGTATCCGCGATATAGACGCGGCCGTCCGGTCCGACATACAGATCCTGCGGATTGGATAACGGTCCGACGCCCAGGCTCTCCCCGTCGATCGTCCGTAGCAGCGTGTACGGCACCGGCGAAGGAACGGCATCGCCCCAATAATTGTAAGTGTAGCTGTCCGATCCGGCATGTGCGGGAGCAGCCAAACCGATCAAGATCGCCATGGCGAACAATATGGCTATCGTTCTTCTCAAGCGGCTCCCCCCTGTCAATCTTTCAGACCCGACGTCGACATCGTCTGAATAATGTTGCTCTGTGTCACAATAAAGACCGTGATCGGCACGACCATCATGAGCAGTGTCACGGCCGCGACCGGTCCGGTGCGCACGATGCCGCCGGCGGCGATTTGCCCGAATACGTCATTGATCGTCTTGAGCTGCTCGCTGTAAATAAATTTGATGGCGCTGCCCGACCACAAATTTTGCAGGGCAAAAATGATAAGCGTCAGCCAGGCGGGCTTGACCATCGGCATGACGATCTGCCAGAAGATCCGGTATTCGCTGGCGCCGTCCATTTTGGCCGCTTCGATAAGCGCGTCGGGGATTTGCTCCATGAATTGCTTCATCAGGTACAAGCCCAGCGTCATCCCGAATGCGGGCAGAATGATCGCCCAGTACGTGTCGATCAAGCCGAGCCAGGAAATCGTCATATAGTTCGGCACCTGCGTCACATGGGACGTGAACATCAGCGACAGGACGACGATGCTGAACAGCACCGAACGGCCCGGAAATTTGATCTTGGCGAGCGGATAGGCGGCAGCCGACGCAAGCAGCACGTGGCCGGCCGTTCCCGTCGTTGTAATGAAAAAGGTGTTGAAGATATAGCGGGAAAACGGGACCCACGAATCGTTGAATATATGGACCAGATCGATAAAATTTTTAAACGTCGGATTGCGGACGAACAGCTTGGGCGGAAATTGGAAAATTTCGTCAATCGGCTTGAATGCGTTGTTGATCGTGAACACAAGCGGCAGCGCCATGAAGCAGGCGACCATGCCGATGACGGCGAACAGCAGCAGATCGACGCCCAGGGACCGGTTCAAACGTTTGAATTTGTATGCCTTGATGATTCTCATGCTATTCCCCTACCTTTCTCAGCAGCTTCTGCGTGAGCAGGTTGGTCAGCAGCATCATCGAGAACAATACCGTGGCAATGGACGACGCGTAGCCGAGCTCGAACCGGATCGTGCCGAAATCCATCAGGTGCGTCACGATCGTATGGCCGGCATAGTCGACGCTCGGAAAGCCGAGCAGATTGACCGACACTTCCGCAACGGCAAATGCCGTCGAAATTTGGATGACCGCTCCGAACATGAGCTGCGGCCGCATCGCCGGCAGCGTAATGAACCACAGCTCCTGCCACCGGTTGCGGATGCCGTCGATGGCGCCGGCTTCGTACATCGTGCGGTCCACATTTTGCAGGCCGGCGATAAAGGCGAGGAACGAGGTTCCCAGACTGAGCCAGAGCTGGACGATAATGAGGATGCCCAGCATATATCGCGGGTCCTGCAGCCATTGGACCGGTTCGAGAATGAAGCCCCAGCTCATCAGAAACGAGTTGGCGTAGCCGTAGGAGTCGCTCGAGAAGAGCAGCTGCCAGATCAGCAGAACGTTGCCCGAGATGGACGGCGCGTACAGCACAAGCGTCAGAAACGCGCGCAGCCTCGGAGGCAGCTCGTTGATGAGCCAGGCAAACAGAAAGCAGGCCATATAGCTGATAGGGCCGGTTATTGCGGCGAACAGAATCGTATTTTTTACCGCGATGAGGAACACGTCGTCCTGGACCAGCAGACGGATATAGTTCGACCAGCCCGCCCATGTCGGCGGTTCCAGCATATTGTAATGGGTGAAGCTGAGCAGCAAAGACATGACAACCGGAACAACCGTAAAGGTGGTGAAAATAAGGAAATACGGCGCCATCAGCACATATGCCTGCCTATGCCTCTTGATTTCGACGAATGCTTTCCGTATGGCCCCTCACTCCTCGTAAGGTAGATTGAACTCTTTGCGCTTCAGCGTAATTTCCTCATTCATGTATCGAACATAATATTCCATCGCTTCCCTCGGATCGTCGCCCTGCACGACAACTTTGCGGAATGCATTGTCGACATGGCGGCCGGTCATGTATCCTCCCGGCACTTCCGGATTGCCGTGCACCCACTCGAACTGCTCCATCAGCCTTCGGTAATCTTGCGATGGCCACGGCAACAGCGACAATGCTTCCAGGTTGGCGGTCGGGTAGCGCGCCGACGTGCCGAGACGAATTTCCATTTGCCGGCCGAATGCCAGCTGCGTCTCCTTGCTCGTCCACCATTTCAGGAACGACCACGCCGCTTCCTTGTCTTTCGCCGATTTGAACATGACGGCTCCCGTCCCGTTGCTGCCGACATCGCGGCGAATTTGCCCGTTCTCCGCCGGCATGCCGGGTACGGGCACGAATTCCCACAACCCTTTCAGCTCCGGAGCGAACACGCTCAGCATGTTGTACATCGTATAATCGGCGATGCCGATCGGCATCTCGCCCGTCCGGAACCGGTTCGCAAAGTCGATCTGAATCGGCAGCTTGTAGCTGACGAACAAATCGGTCCAGGCGGTGAACGCCTCGATGCCGGCTTTGCTGTCCAGATTGCTCTTCATGCCGTTGTCGGTATACAAGGTGCCGTCCCGCTGATACAGCATCATCGTCAACGCGGAGCTCGGCATCAGCGTGGAGCTCGGCGTCTGCGTCGCCGTCTCGCTGCCGGGAAGCCCGAAGATCAGATTCTGCTTCTGCAGCGTCGGAATCATCTCGTATACGTCATCCCATGTCTGCGGGATTTCCAGCTTCAGTTCGTCCATAATGTCTTTGCGGTAGAACATGACCGGAAACGTCTGCTGCTCGGGAAGCGCATAGTAGCGGCCGCCGAACTCATAAGGCACGAGCGCGCTGTCGTGAAAACGGGCCGCCACCTCGGCGAAATCGGGAAAGTCGCTTAACGGCTGCAGCGCATTGCGCGTCGCGTAATTGACCGGCTGCTCGTTGGACAGCTGCAGGGCGATGTCCGGTCCTTTCCCCGCGATCGTGGCGGACAGGACGACATCGGGATTGACCAGCTTCAGACTGACCTTGATGCCGGTCTCCTTGGTAAAGGAATCGTCGATCAGACGTTTCAGCACCTGAGCCTGGTCCCTGGCCGTAGTCAGCCAGACGGATATCGCCTGGTCGTCCTCGGTGCCGTATTCGTCGTAATCTTCCGTAAACGAAGCGAGGAACGAGCGGACGCCGCTCGCCGCGCTGCGGAAGAAGGACGACTCCGGCTGCGGCAGCTTCTCGCCCGGCGAAGTGACGAGCAAGTAGTCGATCGCGAGCGGCTGCTCCTTGAACGAATTGAGCCAATCGCCAAGTCCGCCGACGTTCGTCTTGAAGCGGTCGATCCGGGACGGTACCGTATCCGGACGCTCCGCCATATCCTTCAGCTGATAAGCCAGCGACTTGATCGTGGCGGTCCGGTCGGTGCCGTCGCCGGCTCCCTCGATCAAGTCCGCGACTGCGTACAGGTTGGCGCTTTCCCGCCGGAATACGTCGATCATATGCGGAATGCGGCGGTCGAGCTGATAGTCGCGGAACGAATCGGGCACGGTGCCGGTATAGCTGATAATTTCCCGATACATCGCGTTCAGATTCAATATGGTCGTCTCGATCGCCCGAATGACGGCGGCCATATCCCCGAGCGTCGTTTCCAGCCCGATCGTATGCGTGCCTTTCGTCAAGTAAAACCGATACGGCTCCTCATCCGATCCCAATACTCCCATCTGCCAGTCGCTGCTGTAGGGGAACGCGATGCGGCCCGCTTCGCGAAACGGGAGCTTGCCGTCGATCGTCAAGCTCCGCACGGCATAACCGCCGCGCAAATAGTTCTGGCGGAATTTCAGGGCGATGGTGTACAGGCCGTCCTCCGGCGCTTCGAATTCCCACTCGATCCGCTGTCCCGGCAGCCGCCAGCCCCATCCGCCCATCGCGTTGTTGCGCACTTTCGACACATGGAACGGCTCGACCGCCGGATCGGAGCGGTCATTGTACGGAAGCAGCGTCGGCGACGACTTGCGCGCCGTATGCTCGCCCTGGATTTTAATCGGGACGCTCCCGGCATTCCGGTAGCCTTTCGCCTCGTATTCCGCCTTCACCTCGGCGTACGCCGGCTCCTCCGGCACATTCAGCAGCTTGAAATAATCGATGGTCAGCGGTTCTTTCACGGACGTCAGCGACAGCGCATGTTTCCCTTCCGTAAAATAAAACAGATACGGTTCCGTGTAGTAACCGGTCGTATCCTTCAGTACCGTCTCCTGCCACATGCGCACTTCCACCTGGGCGGGCATCAGATCGTTGCCCTGTTCGTCCCGCTCGAACGCGTTCGTTTCGTTCTTCCAGACGCGGTGGAAGACGATGCTGCGGGCCTCGGCGAACGGCAGCTCGCCGTCGATCCGCAGCTCGCGCTCGACGTCCGATTCTTTGCCTTCCGGTACGAAATATTTGAACTGCAGATTGTACAGCCCCGTCTGCGGAACGTCGAATTCCCATGTGACGGTGCCGGTTTCGTCCGTCCATACCGCCGCTCCCGGCCTGCCTTCCTCGTCTTCGGCCGCGGCTGCGTCCATCCCCTCGACACGGGTGTAGCTCTCGCCCTCCACCCTTACTTCGATGCCGGGACGTTCGGCGGACGCCGTCACCCCGGACAAATATTCGTCGTAGCTCCCCTGCTTGTAGGAACCGCCCGCAACCATGGCGGTCGGGCCGACCGGCGAAGGTCCCACGGTCACCGCCTGGCGCGCCTTCGTGCCGGACAGCGGCCACGCCACGGATGCGGCCGCAATGATAACGAGCGATAAACCAATCATGAACTGGATCGGCCGCCGCATGTCCTACCCCCTCTTCGTTCGGGCTTCTCCTTCCCGCGCCGGCAGGCGCCGGGAAGGAGAAGCATGGCGCATTGAACAGCTGTACCGTTTTACTTGCTATCGCTGAGCAGCTTGCCGATATTCGCTTCGAACTGCTGCTTGACTTTGTCGACCGCAGTAGCCGGCGTCACCTTGCCGTCGGTAATGTCTTTGACGACGCTTTCAAACAGCTTTTCGCCGTCCGGAACGGCATAATAGGAAATGTAGCCGATCTTGTCATACATCTGTTTGCGGGTGTCGAGCGATTCCTTGGACGGCCAGGACATGGCCCACGATTCCTCGGTCAATTTGCGCCCTTCGCCGTACAGATTGATTTCATCGTAAATATGCATAGCCGCTTCGGCGTTTTCGAATACTTGGCGGCAAAATACATATTGCCGAACGGGGTATAGCTTTTATAATCGTCCGCGTTCGGACCTTTCGGCAGAAATACGTACCCGATCTCCTGGCCGGCCAGCCCTTCGATCAGACCGCTCAGCTCCCAGCTGAAGCCGGCATAGAAGACGCCGTTGCCGGATACGAATTCTTTCGTCTGGTCTTCCACATTCGGCTTGATCGATTTGTCGACATTGTACAGATCCGAGACGAATTGCAGCGCCTCGATCGCTTGCGGACTGTCGAGCGAAAATTTGATTTCGCCGTTCTCATCCTTGTCGACCGCCCCGTTGTTAACGTAAATGAATTGCTCGGCCAGCCATTTGACGCCGCCGTTCGCTCCCGCGATGCCGTAAATATCCGTCTTGCCGTCGCCGTCGGTATCTTTCGTCGCCCGCTTCACGTAATCGCGGAACACATCCCAGGTCCACTCGCCTTTCTGCTGCAGCTCGTACGGATCTTCCAGACCGAGCTTTTCCACTAGCGTTTTGTTGTAATAAAATCCGTACGGGGAAGGCGATCCGTCATAGTGGCCGTACTGCTTGCCTTTGTAGCTGCCGCCTGTTCTCATCCATTCGTTGTATTTCGGGTCCGACATGTCGAGCCACTGGTCGATCGGTTCGATCAGCCCTTTCTCCGCAAGCGTCGGGAACGCCCAGAACAGCTCCAGCACGACGACATCCGCGAACGGTTCGCCGGCAAGCGAAGTCGTGGTGAAATGCTCCACATAGTTTTCATAGTCAGCGAATTTGACAAATTCGATTTTGGCGTTGTATTTCTTCTCTACTTCTTCAATCTTCTTCACCATCATTTCCGCGGCCGGAGTCCGCTCTTCCGCCTTCGTCTCGCGCGGATCGGCGCCGTCCCACCACAATCCGATCTTGACCGTTTCCCCGTTCAGATCGAATATTTTCTCATCCGACTGCTCCGGCTCCGCTTCCGGTTTCGTTTCCTCGCCGTTGCTGCCGGTTTGTTCGGCGGCCGGCGCGTCCCCTCCGGCATTTCCCTGATCCTGCGGTTTCTCCGTATTTCCCGAGCAAGCCGCCATGATGACGAACAGCATTAGACAAATGAGCAGAAAAGGTTTTTTAAGCGCTTTCACTTTACCGCCTCCATCTCCGGAATATTTGACAGTAGTGCGAAAAACCGAATGCAACCCATGACCCCTTTGATTTCCCGCTTTGCCCCCTTCGCCTTGAAAAGGTGTTCCCGTCCCCTGCTGTGCGACGACAATAAGAATGAATATGGTATACCGACTTATCCGAAAATTGATATACCATAAACTCTTATTGCGCCTATTATATCCCCGATCGAATCAATTGTAAATAATTTGATATATCTAATATAAAGAATTTTTGCGATTTCGAACGCCATCGCAGCCGCCCCGGACGGAGCGGAAGAAGGTAAAAGAAGGACGTGTTTCGCCCGCAACTGAAAAGAGCTTTCCGCACGCCGGAGCGTTCGGAAAGCTCTATTATCATCTTGCATGTTCAGGCGCGGACATGGCGTACGGCTGTCGACTGGCGTTCGATCATCGTGACCGGAATTTTGATCATCTGATGCCCGGTATTCCGATTCTCGATAATGTCGACGATCAGTTCGGCCGCCTTTCGGCTCAAGTGGTAATAATTTTGCGCCACCGTCGTCAGCGGGACTTCCACATGGCCGGAAATTTCATGGTTGTCAAACCCGATGATCGACAGCTCGCTAGGCACGCCGATGCCGGATTCGAGCGCATTTTTGAGCAGATCGGCCGCGAGCAGATCGTGCTCTGCCTGGATCGCGGTCACTCGCTTCGCCAGCAGCGAGGCCAGCATCGATTGGTAAAACTCGCGCGCATTGCTGTCGTCTACGTCGCGGTAGAAATCGGTGTATACGAGCTCCGGATCAATGGCGATCCGGTGATCCTTCATCGCCTGGCAATAACCGAGGTAGCGGTCCCGGACCGAGCTTCGGTATTCGATGCTGATGCTGGAAACGAAGGCAATCCGTTCATGGCCGAGCTCGATCAGCCTGCTTGCCGTCATATAGCCGCCGCTGTAGTTGTCGGATACGACGCTGCTGACGTTAAGCTTGTCGAAATATTGATCTACCGTGACAAGCGGGTAGCCGTTGCTGCTGAGCGCATTGACCGTCTCCACGTTGCTGATCGTGCTGAGCGGATATAGAATAATGCCGTTGATGCCGCTTCTCGGGAGCCGGACAAGCAATTCCTTTTCCTTCTCCTTGCTCCAATTGCTGTTATGAATGCTCAAATAATATCCTTTGGAGTCCAGATAATCGGCAGCGCCTTTAATATATTCGAGCTCACTCGTCGCCATATACGGCAAAATCATCGAAATGATCGGACCGGCGCTCCGGATTTCGTCCTGCCGCACCGGCTCCGGCTCTTCCCGCGGCTTGACGTAACTGCCGCTGCCGCGCTTGCGGTAGATCATTCCGTCCCGCTCCAGCTCGATAAGCGCCCGCTTCGAGGTGATCCGGCTGACGCCATACTGCTCGGCCAGCTCCACTTCCGTCGGCAGCTGCGCTTCCGGCGCATAGTATCCGGTTTCGATTTTCTCCTTCAAATCGTCCAGAATCACTTGGTATAAAGGTCTCTTGTCGGGCACGTCGAGTCACTTCTCTCCATTCTACATCGAATATTTCGGATCGTAGACATTTCATTGCATATGTTATTCTCGCTGTTCTTACGGCGTAATTGGTATAACTATTTTAAATTAAATATACCAAATTTTCAAATGAGAAATAAAAACATCACCATGCGATCTGCAGAGCGGTCAGCACAAGGCCGATCACAAAGCCGCACAGCGCGCCGTTGACGCGAATCCATTGCAAATCTTTGCCAACCTTCCGCTCCAGCATCGCCACGAGCGTCTTGTCGTCCATCCGGTCCACATTTTCTTTGACCAGCCGGCCGATCCGGTAATGATTTTGCTCGACGAGCCTCGTCGCATAATCACGCAGATTGCTCTCCCACGCCTCGATCATGGCGGGGTCGCGGTCGATGAAGCGGCGCAGCGCCCGGTAAGCGCGGAAAACGGCTTTCCCTCCGTTCCGCTTCTCCGTCTCCGTCCAGCCGATGAGCCATTCCTTCGCTTCGTTCAAGCGACCGACTGCGAACCGCTCGAACGTCTCGCCTGCAACGGCGTTTTCCGCCCACGCTTTCCAGCGGGCATGCAGTTCCTCGTTGTCGGCCAAAGCGTGCATTCGCTCGCGGATTTCCATCACGATCGAATGGCGGTAGACATTGTCGTCTTTGCCCAGATCCTCCAGCGCGGTCACGATCATATGCTGAAGCAAGCCGCCGAGCTTGTCTTCGTTCATGAATCCGGCGAACGCTTGAACCGCAAAACCGAGAAAACCGCCTACCTGCGCTTCATTCAGCTTGTCCAGCGCCAGCCGACCAAGCAAATATTGTGTTCCCGGCTTCCGCACCCAATTTTGCGCTTCGTTCAGCAGGTAATCGAACGCCCGTTCGTCGTACCGTCCGTCGATGACCGCGTCCGCTGCGCGGGCGAGAGGCTCCCGCAGCTCCGCCTGGCGGACGAAGGAAGCGAGAATCGGCCGAATGTGCGGGACAAGCCGTTCCGGCTCCGTCCGGGCGATCAGCTTTTGCGCGTAATCGAGCAGCGCGATCCGTACGTCGCGGCGGGCGAGCAGTCTCGTCGCACCCGTCGCCGCGAGCCGCAGCAGCTGCAGCTTCTTCAGCTTGGCGCTGATGCTCTCCTTGTTCAGCAGCTCGTTCTCCATCGCCGATACGAGCGCATTGACGATTTTGTCCCGATTCCGCAGCAGCAGCGAGGTATGAGGAATCGGAATGCCCATCGGATGGCGGAACAGCGCCGTTACGGCAAACCAATCGGCAAAGCCCCCGACCAGCCCGGCTTCGAACCCCCCTTTGGCCAGTTCCGTCCATATGCTGTCCGGCAGCGCCAACGTCGCCGCAAATCCGGCGCCCATAACGGCCAGTGAAATTCCCGCGATATTTTTCGTGTTCATATGCAGCCTCCGCTCAGATGTAAGGTCGTAGGGTCGAATGACTACGAATGGCCAGATTATGCAAACATTATGCCAAACCTGCGCTCCCCGAGCGCCGTTATTTTATCGGAAAACAAGAACAGTTATCCGGCAAAGCCGTCCCAATCGGAATCCGGCCTTTCGGTTTCAGTTCGATCGTAACATATTCTTTGGGAAAAAACACCATACCGGGGGTTGGGGACGCTGCCGGCCGACGGCTCCGCCAAGTTGTTCGACGGTTGCCATACTGCTACAATAGAAGCGTCGCCGTATCATTTGGATGCGTTTGGCAACGCCGAAGACGCGTTTCCTTATCATAACCTTTCTCTCTGACATTGTTCCTGCGAGGTGACGAGTTTTGAACATTTTGAAAGCGAAGGACCGGCAAGAGCTGGAAAAGAAGCTTCCTACCATGCCCTGGTATGTCGAGAAGTTTATCGGCTACAAACTGCCCGATCTGTCGCCTTCTTCTTTGCTCGAGTACGTGCGGGATTACGAAACGTTTTTTTCCTATTTGCTGGCCGAAGGGCTTGCGGAAGGGCCCACGATACGCGACATCAAGCTGGAGGAGCTCGAAAGGCTGCATATGGACAATATCGACGGCTTCCGGATGTTTCTGTCGACACGGCAGCAGCAGACGAACAGCCGCGTCACGATTACGCGCAAGCTGTCTTCGCTCCGCTCGCTCTTCCATTACTTGAGCCAGATCGCCGAGGACGAACAATTCTACCCGCTGCTGAAGCGCAACGTCATGGCCAAAATTTCGATCAAGCGCACCCATAAGCCGAAGGATACGGCGGCCAAGCTGGAAGGCAAGCTGCTGCAGGAAGAGGAAATTGCCGAGTTTCTCGAATACGTCAAGCACGGCTACGGCGCCGACGTCGCGAGCAACAAGCAGGCTTTGTACGCCTACGAACTGAACCGGACGCGCGACGCCTGCATCGTCAGCCTCATCCTTCATTCCGGGCTGCGCGTTTCCGAGGTCGTCAATCTGGATGTCGACGATATCGATTTGAAGAAAAAGCTTACTTATGTATACCGAAAAGGGAAAAACGACGATACCTTCAAGACGCCGGTTTATTTTCGCCAGGAAGCGGTCGCCGATCTGCAGGCATATTTGTCGATGCGCGAAACCCGCTACAAAGCGCCGAAGCGCGAGAAGGCGCTGTTTCTCGCCATCGCCAACGGGAAGTCCGAAGGCTCCCGGATGACGAAGCGCGCCATTCAGGAATGGTAATCAAATACGCCAAACGGTTCGGCAAACCGTACCTGTCCGTTCACAAGCTGCGCCATTCGTTCGCGACGGACTACTATTTGCGCAACGATATTTACAAAACGCAGGAGCAGCTCGGTCACGCTTCGCCCGAAACGACGCAAATCTACGCCCATCTGACCGACCGGACGATGGCCGAAGCGATCGATCGCGTCCGCGATGCGTAGAGGTTGCGCGCTGTTACGCGCGACCTCTGCCGAATTTCCGCCAGCCGCCCCGCCCCTTCGTCTATGTTATCCCGACCTTATTCCGCCTAAACCCGCAGCCGGCAATTGCGATCGCGTACGAAACGGCGCCGATGGCGGTCGCCCATACGCGGTAGTTTCGAATCCTCGTAATCCAACCGAACATGTCCATGCGGCCCTGCATCGCAGCTCCCCGGTAGCGGGTCAAACCGTCGGGGGGCCGATAGCCTACCTGTTGGGCGCTATACGTTCGCGTCGCCCCGATCGCGCGTCCGATAGCCTACCTGTTGGGCGCTATACGCTCGCGTCGCCCCGATCGCACGTCCGATAGCCTACCTGCAGGGCGCTATACGTCGCGTCGCCCCGATCGCGCGTCCGATAGCGCACCTGCTGGGCACTATACGCTCGCGTCGCCCCGATCGCGCGTCCGATAGCGTACCTGCTGGACCTTTCCCGCTTGCATTATCGGAACAATGCTGCAAAAGCTCTACGGCC
>NZ_BOVJ01000106.1 GCF_018403665.1 Paenibacillus cisolokensis | reverse complement strand
GCGGCAAGACGACGCTGCTCCTTCGCATGCTGGAGGAATATCGCGAGCGGGGACTCCAGCCCGCCGTCATTATGAACGAGCTCGGCGAGGCGAACCTCGACGGCGAGATGATCGGGGAGGGAGGGCCGATGGCCGAGCTGCTCGGCGGCTGCGCCTGCTGCACCGTGCGCGGCGACCTGGGGCTTGCTATCAAGTCGCTGGCGGAGCAGTATCGGCCCGACGTCCTCATTATCGAAGCGACGGGAGCGGCCAATCCGCTCGAGCTGATGGACGGCGTAGCCGATTCTTCGATGTATGTGCGGACGGCGCTTCGCTCCGTCATCGCCGTCGCGGACGGGCCGGAACTGTTGCGCCGCCGCCGCGCCGGGCAAAGCCGCACGTTCCGGCTGATGCGGGAGCAGATTCGCTGTGCTTCGCGGCTTGTGCTCAACAAGACGGACCGGCTCGACCCGGAAGAGCTGGTGGAAGCGCAGCAGCTGCTGCGCGAATGGAACCCGCATGCGCCGATCGTCGCGACCGTCCGCGCCATGGCCGATCTGGCCTGGCTTACGGGCGGCGATCCCGCTACCTTGCTCGGCGAAGACACCGCGGTGCTGCGGCCGGAGGGGACGTCTCTTGCGAACGCGCAGCACCGCCGGGATGCGCCAGACGGCTGCGGTCCCTCTTGCGGTCCGGCATGCGGCCATCTTCATGAAGAAAAGCCGCATACCCACGAATCGCATGATCACGAACATGAACATGATCACGAACATGCTCATGAATCGCATGCCCATGTATCCGCGCTTACGCATTATTTCCGCGGAGCGGTGGACAGCCATGCATTCGAGGCGCTGCTTCGTTCGCTTCCGCCGGACGTATACCGGGCCAAAGGCATCGTCGAATTTCGCGATACGAACAGCCGGTTTCTGTTTCAATATGCGTTTCGGGAAACAGACTTCATGCGCATTACGCCGCAAGGCACCGTCCATAACGTGGCGGTGTTTATCGGGGAAGGGTTCGATCGCGAAGCGCTGCGCGCACGGCTTCATAGCCTGGAATCGCACTCATGAACGGAACGGAGATGCAATATTTTTAAGGCGGGAAAGCCCCGCTTCCTTCGCGCAGCTGCGGAAAAGGGAGCGGGGCTGCTTTCATTTTCATGCGAACGGCCGTTTCAATAAGTCTGTATCCCCTTAATCCGGAATTGCAGCGGCGTCCTCCCGGTTTCCCGCTTGAACAGCTCGATGAACTGGGACGTCGTCGAGAACCCGCATTCCAGGCCGATCGCGCTAACGGTTGCGTTCGTGTTCAGCAGCATATGCTTCGCTGCCTCCAACCGTTTATTCAACACATAGCGGGAGGGCGACATGCCGGTCCGTTCCTTGAACAGATGGCGAAAGTGGTCGCTGCTGTAGCCCGACAATTCGGCCAGCGTCTGCATGTTGACCGGCTGGGTAAAGTTTTCGTCAAGGTAACGTCGCGCATAGAAGAGCTTCTCCGGCCGATTGTCCTCGGCGTCCAGATTGGCCAACCTTCCGATCAGCAAAATCGTCTCGTTCAGGAGCAAGTCGACTCGATAATCATAGTGGCGTTTCTGCTCCAGAAGCTCTTCCTTCATGCTGAGCACAAGCCTCAGAATATCGCGCCGCTCCGAATCCGGCACCAAGCCATTGCGGAGCGGTACGGGAAAGTCGTCATACCGAAAACCGAAGAAGATGACGTCCGTCGCCTCGTCGTGCCGTTCGTCATGCATGAAATTCGGCCGTGTCACCGTCATGGTGTTCGGCGTGTACCGCAGCAACTCTCCGTCCAGATTCATCGTTCCTGTACCCGTTACATAGTATACGAGTTCGTAGCAGTTATGCTTGTGAAAGTCCACATAGCTGCCGGCATTCTCGGATTTGTAGTAGAAAAATTCAAGCTTGCCGTTCACGGTGTTCAGCACCTTTCGCCGGATCCTGATATTTTTACCACAGTTTATTATATTCCGTAAGCGTTGTCATCCCTAATATGATAAGTGTAAAGTCAATCCATCTGCGGGGAGTGAAGAACCATTCTCGACCAAAAGGAGATCGGCTTGAGCGAACAGGAAGTAGAACGGTATTGGGAAGACGGATTCCTCGTATTCGACAACGTCATAACGGACGAGGAGGTAGAGGAGCTCCGCGCGGCTTGCGAGCAGCCGCAGATTGTCGCTATGCGCACCCAGAAAGAATATGAATCCAGGACGGTTCACGCACTCGGCATTACATCCCGGCATCCCGCGTTTCTTAGGCTGGCCAAACACCCTGCCATCGTCGCCAAAATCCGGCCGCTGCTGGGTCCCCATATTCAGCTGCAGCACTCCAAGTTGGCAACGAAGCCGCCCACCAAGGGCGTCGGGGCGTTTCCGTGGCATCAGGACTATGCGTTCTATCCGCATACGAATACCGATCTGCTGTCGGTCATGGTTATGCTGGACGATGCCACTCCGGAGAACGGCTGCATGAAGATGGTAAGAGGCAGCCACAAGTTCGGCGTCCTGAATCATGAGAGAGACGGACGATTCGTTTCGGAATGCCAGGATAACTCCTATTGGCACGATCCTTACGAGGTAGTCGATATTACGCCCAAAGCGGGCGGGATCAGCATCCACCATGCCCTTACGCTGCACGGCTCGGACGCCAACATCTCGGGCAGACCGCGCAGAGGTCTTGTTTTCTCGTATCGGGCGGGTGATGCGCACCAGCTTGCGGACACGATTTTCGACGACACCGGCCTGCTCATCTGCGGAAGCCGTCTCGGTGCCGTGCGCTGCGACGTCGGTCTTGTCCAACTGCCGAACCGTGGGGGACCTATTCCGTACGGAACGTCCTGGAACCAAGTCGGCAGCTTCGCAGCAGAAGAAAACAGGCGGTAGCGGGAACGAAGCGAAAGAACATGAGCGGTTATCTATTTCGAATCCGATCGCCGGTGCGAAAGACGAAACAGTAAAATGCGTAAAAGGAGAAAATCGAATGATTCATAACGTTCATATGGACGAATTACCGATCATGGACGACGAGTATGAGTTGACCCGGGAACAGATCGAGAGCTATCAAAAGGACGGCCATATCCTTCTTCGCAATGTGGCTTCGCAGACGGAAATACTGCAGTATGAACCGGTGATCAGCCAAATTGTCGAACAAAAAAATTACCATGACAAGCCTGTGTCGGAACGGGATACGTACGGCAAAGCATTTATTCAAATCGGCAATATATGGACAATGAGTGAAGCCGGAAAACGGTTTGTCATGGCGAAGCGGTTTGCCAAAATTGCCGCAGACCTGATGGGCGTGGAGGGTGTCCGAATCTATCACGACCAGGCTCTGTATAAAGAACCGGGCGGCGGACACACGCCCTGGCATCAGGATCAAATCTACTGGCCGCTGGATTCCGACAAAACGATCACCCTGTGGATGCCGCTGGTTCCGATTTCCGAAGAAATGGGAACGATGACATTTGCGTCCGGGTCCCATCATTTGGGCTATATCAGCAAGCTCGCAATCTCCGACGAATCCCACAAGACTCTCGGGCAATTTATTGAAGCGAAGAAAATCCCCCAGGTCAACTACGGGGCCATGGACGCCGGGGATGCCACGTTCCATGCCGGATGGACGCTGCACAGCGCTCCGAGCAATCCGACGAATCGAACGCGCAAGGTCATGACGATCATTTATTATGCGGACGGCACCCGGGTGGCCGAACCGGACAGCAACGCCAGACGCAACGATCTCGCCGGGTGGCTGCCGGGCTGCAAAGCGGGCGATGTTGCCGTCAGTCCGCTCAACCCACTCGTATATCGGCGCTGAAGTTGCATAGCTCTCGTCCGAAAGGCGGGCTACCGGGACCGTTTGCGAATACGGGGTGACTCCGGTCAACGCCTTATATCGAAGTGAAGATCCGATCGGGAAGAGAATGATGCGATATACTGTCTTTGGTACTTTGGCACATCGATTGAATTAACTTTAGCAGGCAACTGTGTGCACTTCAGTGTATACAGTTGCTTCGTTTTTACCCAACTGCACTCCGCTCCAATCCGCCAGCGTGACAATAGAGGAGATTATTATAAAATGCCGAATTAATATCTACTTCATGTTGTACGGGTAGGAGACGCCTACCCGCATCTCCGCCGACCGCCAAAATGGAAGCGCTTCACTCTAAAAACCATCGAAACGCCGCGTAAAAATCGGAACCGTGGAGAGGTGTAAGCATGCATAAATCCGGTTTATACAGTCCCACGCTCGGCCGGATCGTCCTGCTGTCGGTAGCGCTCACGTTTGCCGTGCAGTTGGTGCTCTGTTACATCGGCTTGGTCTATACGAATTCGATCGACCAAAGTCTGAACGACAAACGCGCGGAAGCCATGCTTAGGCAGTACCAGCAAAACATGCTGGGCCAATTAAACAGCATTAACAATCTGATGCTGCTGTTTCAAACGCCGGAATTCAGCGATTTTTTAAAAACTTTATGCGGCTTCGCGACGAGCGAGTCGTCCTTGCGGAGAAGGAGCAGCTGTTGAACAAGCTGGAGACGCTCCGACTTTCCTCTTACATGGTGGATGCGGTTTACTTCATCGGTGCCAACGTCAATCAGTTATCGTACCGCAAGCAGGCGGCATCCCCAGGGGTAGAGGAACTTCCGAATCTCCATATGGAGCTCCTTCATCATTCGAAGTTGGAAAATGTATTCCTCCCCGACCGCGATCAATTGATTGTGTATACGGAAGAGGATTTGATGCGGCGGTTCCGTACCGACAGCGAGCTGCTCAGTTCGGCCGACATCGCCGGGCTTCAGCGGTTTATGAAGGAGATCCAGGGCAGGGTGGTGATGACAAACGGCAATGCCAACGGCGTGTTTATCGTCATTGTACTGGAAGACGGCTTCTTCGGTCGGGCGATCCCCGAGCAGGATGTTGCGGGCTCCTTTTTCTCCGTTGCGAACGGGGAGCGAATCTTGTGGTCTACGGCGCCTGGGCCGTTCCCGGCGTACGTGCCGGAACTGTCCGAAGGGGAAACGATCACGGAGGGAACGACGTACCGGCATGCGGTCAAGGAGCTGTCGCCGTTCCGGCTCAGCGTGATCCACACGGTGCGGGAATACGGTCCGTACCGGTTCGACACGGAACTGCTGCTCAAGATGGCGGGGATATCGCTGCTGACGCTCCTTTTTCACTGTTAATCAGTTTCATCTATGTGAAAAGGGTGCTGCGGCCGTTCCGGATCATTTCCGCAAAGCTCAAAAACCAATCCGTAACGAACGGGAAAGAATTGGTGCTGCGGTCGCTGCCGGAAAATTTATTCCGCAAAGGGTTTCATTCGATTTCGATGCGCAACAAGTTCATTCTCGTGCTGCTCGCTGCCGTGAGCGTTCCATCTGTGGCCGACGGCCTCCTGTACGCCCGGCTGCTGAATCAGGACGTGCAGCGCAAGATGGAATCGTCCATGGAGGCTATTGCCGATTTCGCTGCCGTCAACGTACGCAACCGGGCGCGATTCATGGAGAACACGTTGAATGAGCTGTCCGTCAGCCGGCAGCTGCAGGGGCACCTGACGTCGGGGGTCCCGTTTCCGACGATCGGAAGCATGAAGACGATCAATTTGACCATGTTCCCGGGACTCAACGAAGTTTCCTATTTCGTCCTGTTGGACGAGTCGGGAAACAGCATTTATTCTTCGATCTACTCGAACAGCAGGGATATTTTCCAAACCGATCCGATTTTTTTCGCAACGCAGAAGACGCCTATTGGATTTACAACTATAAGACCGTGTTCAATCAGCCGTCGGCCGCCGTCGTCAAGCGGCTCGAACTCGGGACGGCGGGTACAGCCGCGAATTACTTGCTGCTAGTCCCGAAAGACTCGCTGTTCGCCGATGTGGAAACGGGGCTCTTCGATGCCTCTTATCTCATATCCGCCGAAGGAGGGGAGACGCTCTATCGGTCGAAGCCACCTGTCCGGTCTGATGCCAATGCGTCGGTAGCTTTTAGAAAGAGAATTCCGGATACGGACTGGCACATCTCCGTCGAATACGCGCTCACCGAAGTCATAGAAAAGAAAAAGATGCTGCATGATCAATATTTGCTGTGCATGTTGGTCGTATTGCTCGTTTCCGTCACTTGCGCATTCGTCATCGCCAACCTGTTGGTCAAACCGATCAAACGGCTGAAGGATACGATGGCTGCCGTCGGCGTCGGGGATTTGAGCGCGCGCGTCGAGTACGAAGGCGACAACGAGATCGGAGACATTATCAAGAGCTATAACCGGATGATTGCCCGTCTGGAGCAGACGATCGGACAGAATATGCGGATGATGGAAGAGAATGCGCAAAACAAAATCCGGGAAAACGAACTGCGCTCGATGAAAACGCGTGCCGAACTTCTGATGCTGCAAGCCCAAATCAATCCGCATTTCCTGTACAATACGCTCGAATCGATCAATATGCGAAGCATGAAAAGCGGCAATCATGAGATCATCACCATTGTCGGCGCGCTTGCGGACCTGTTCCGGTACAGCATATCGAAAGGATCGGACGTCGTAGAGCTCGGGAAGGAGCTTTCGCATGCGGCGAATTATGTGACGATCCAGCAATTCCGGTTCGGACACAGCTTTGAAGCCCGATTCGACGTCCCCGACGAGCTGATGCGGGTGCGCGTATTGAAGCTCCTTCTTCAGCCCATCATCGAAAACTCGATTAAACATGGGTTTGCGGGTTGGGAGGAAGGCGGAATCATTCAGGTCACGGCCCGGATATCGGAGGGGCGTCTCACGCTCGAGGTGAGCGACAACGGAGTCGGCATGGACAGCGATGCGCTTCGCAGTCTGAGGGAGTCTCTTGATGGCGATTGGGACGAGCGAAATGAGGAGAAAAGAGGAATCGGACTCAAAAATGTGTTCTATAGGCTGAAATTGTATTATCAAGACGCCATGTCGATGGAAATCGAGAGCGCACTGATGAAAGGAACCGTCGTTCGGATAACGCTCCCGTTAGCCGTCGAGGCAGAGGAAAGGTGCTGATTCGATGTATAAATTGCTGATCGTGGATGATGAGAAAGAAATTCGCGAGGGACTTGCCGCATGGCCTTGGGAGACGCTTGGACTGGAGTCGGCGGGTTCATGCGCCCACGGACTGGAAGCGCTTCAATTCATCGCGGAAACGCCGGTCGATATCGTCTTGACCGATATCCGCATGCCGTTCATGGACGGAGTGGCGCTTATGGAGGCGCTTAGCCGCGATTATCCGTTCATTCACGTGATCATCCTGTCGGGCTACAACGACTTCGATTACACCAAGAAGGCGATTCAGCACGGCGCATCGGACTATCTGCTGAAGCCGGTTCAGCACGAGGCGTTGACGTCGACGTTCGCGCAGCTTGTCCTTAAGCTGAACGAGCGGAAGCAGACGGAGCACCGGCTCCGCGTGCTGCAGCGCAAGGAGCAGATGCTTGCAAAAGTGCTTCGTCAGGATTTCCTGCGCCGGCTGTTTCAACATTACATGTATCCGGACGACCTGGAGCAGGGGAGCTCGGAAGGGGAAGTGCTGCTGGAGGGAACGAACTTTACGGTCGCCTGTTACCGGCTGGACCGGATTCACCTCTTCAAGCGGAACGTTTCCGAACGCGAGATGCGGCTGCTCACTTTTGCGCTGGACAATATTTTGCAGGACATTTGGGAAGCCCGCGGGCTAGGGTATCATCTGGTAGACCGCGATACGGCCCAGTTCATGCTCTTGTCCGCCTCGGAAGACCCGTTGCCGGACTTCTCCGCGGTCATCCGCCAGCTGCAGCGGTATATTGGTCTGTTCAAATCCACAATATCGGCGGGTATCGGCCGAACGGTCGAACGTCCTGCCGATATTTACATCAGCGCCCAAACCGCATGCGAGACGCTGGCCGCAACAGCGGACGAAGCTTCGATTGCCCGTTACGAGGAAACCTTCGCAGGCGAACGCTTGCGCGCGATACCGCAGGCTCAAGGACGGCAAGACGTCCCGCTGCCGGCGACCGGCGAAGGCGGCGGGCATGACGGTCTCCTTCTGAAAAAGGCAAAACAATATATACGCGAAAATTACAATCGCAGTCTTACGCTCAAGGAGGTGGCCGAGCACGTTCATCTCTCCCAAAGCCACCTGTCCGCCCTTTTTAAGAAGAAAGGGGAAACCTATCTGAAATATCTGACCTCCATCCGTATGCAGAAAGCGATGGAGCTGCTCGCCGATCCTGCGATGAAAGTGTATGAGGTCGTGGAGCGGGTCGGCTACAGCGATCCCGCCTATTTCTCCGAACTGTTCAAGAAGTATACGGGACAATCGCCGCACAAATACCGGGGGTCATGATAAACGGCCACTATCGCAACTTCGGACGACTGCCATAGAAATCAGAGGTTTACCTTATTCAAGCGCTTACACTTAAAGTGGTATCCTGATTTCAGGAAGAGGCGCGCCGATCACTATCCAATGAATCAGGGGGGATACGACATGAAGCAAATCGCAACCCTGCTAGTCACCGCCATGTTGATCGTACTTATGGCCGCATGTGGAAGCGATACCAATGGCGCGACGAACGACGAGGCCGCTCCCGCGAACAACACGGAAACGGACAATCCGAAGCGGAGCGGGTCGGCCGAAACGGTGACCATCCGCACCAGCATCAGCGATGGAGAACTTTCCAAGGAGCAAATCGCGGAGTTCGAAGCCGAGCACCCGAACATCAAAATCGAGATCGATCCGGTCGATGCGACAAAGCTCGCGGCGCAGCTCGCAACGAACAGCGCGCCGGACGTAATCCGGATCAGCGGCGTGTTCGATGCGCCTTCTTATATCATTCGCGGGATTGCGATGGACCTCACAGAACGGATCGAGACAAGCGCCATGATCGACTTGGACGACCTGGCGCCGGCGGCCAATGTGTTCCGCTTCGACGGCCAGACGGTCGGGCAAGGTCCGATATACGGATTGCCGAAAGACTGGTCGAACGATTATGCCATCTGGTATAACAAGCGGGCGTTCGACGCAGCGGGTGTGCCGATTCCGGACCCGGCCGTGCCGTTGACTTGGAATGAAGTTATGGAATTGGCCAAGAAGCTTACGATTAAAGAAGGCGACACCGTAAAGCAATATGGCCTTGCCGCGACGGAGTGGGGCAGAACGGAACCGAACTTCAACTTCCTGCTTCAGTATGTGCTTAGCGCCGGAGGCTCGATCAGTGCGGAAGACAACGGCGTCATGGATTTCAACATCCAACCGGTGAAAGATTTTATCAACATGTGGGTCGACGCGGTAAAGAGCCATGTAGGTCCGAATTTGCTTAATAACGACCAGACGTCGGGAGGCGACTTGTTCCTCTCGGACAAAGCGGCGATGTTGATCGACGGCTACTGGTACGGCGGCGTCATCCGCAGCAATGAAAACACGAAATCGCATCTGGACGACTTCGGCATGCTGCCGACGCCGATCGCTCCCGGCGGAACGCGCGTGGCTCCTACGGGCAGCGCAACCGGCGCGATCATCAACAAGAACACCAAGCATCCGGAGGAAGCGTGGACGTTCTTCGAATGGTACTTCGCCGGCAAGCCTGCGGACGACCGCGCGAAAACCGGCTGGGGTCTGCCGGCTTTCAAGAGCAAGATGGAGTTGCTCCCGAAAGAAACGAGCTTCGACCAACAGGTCAATGCGGTACTGCAGGATGAGATGAACTATACCCAGTTCCTTCCTGTCAACCCGTATCTCGCCAACGGCGGGTGGGGCATCTTCGACAAGTACGTACAGCCGCTCTATTTCGATAAATCGTCCGTAGACGAAGCGGTTATCGGCATAACGAAAGATGCGAACGTTGCCGTTACGGAAGCGAAGAACGCGATAGGACAATAACTAGGAAAACAAAGGGAGAGTTTCCGCGAGCTCTCCCTTTGCTGTAGGGAGTGGCAGACATGACAGAGAAAAACCGGAGAATTGCGGCATTCTACCTGATGATTTCTCCGTGGTTTCTGATCTTTCTTTTCTTGGGACTGTTTCCGCTGCTGTACGGACTGTACCTGAGCTTCACCAATTATTACGGGTTTAACATGCAAGACCTTGATACGGTCGGATGGCACAATTATCGTCTTGTCTTTACCGACACCGACGCGATGTACGCACTGGGCCGGACGCTGTATTACACCGCCGTCACCGTCCCCCTCAGTACGGCCATCGCGCTTGGATTGGCGCTTTTGTTAAATCGGCATATCCCGGGCGGGGGCGTGTATCGGACAATCTTCTACCTGCCCTCCCTTGTTCCGGTGATCTCCACGATTCTCATGTGGAAGATTATATTTTCCAGCAACGGCGGCGTCCTGAATGCCATTCTGGGCTTGTTCGGCATCGAACCGATCAATTGGTTCGGGTACGACTATGCGACTACATCTTTGATTATTATGAGCCTCTGGGGGGCAGGCGGCGGAATTCTTATTAATTTGGCCGGATTGAAGGGGATCCCGCGGGATCTGTACGAAGCCGCTTCCATCGACGGTGCCGGAGTGTTTCAGAATTTCCGGCGCATTACGCTGCCTTTGATGACGCCGATCATTTTCTTCAATGTGCTCATGGGCATTATCGGTTCGCTGCAGGTATATTTGCAGCCGATTCTGCTCAACGGCTCCGAGCTGCTCGCCAGGCCGATCCAACCGAACTATATGTATGTCGTACATGCGTTCCAGCAAATTTTCGCATCCCAGCGGTTCGCCTACGGGATGGCGCTGCTCTGGGTGCTGTTCGTCGTTATTTTGGCGCTGTCCATCGTCGTTTTCATTACGAGCAAATATTGGGTTTATTACGAAACGGATCAGGAGAGATAAAGATGAAAGCAAGAGCGACTTGGAGGAGCACGCCGGGGAACGTCGTCATTTATGCATTGATCCTCATCTGTTCCGCCATCTTTCTTTTTCCGATGTATTTGGCAATCGTCAATTCGCTTACCGCCTGGTACTCGCCCCCGACGATCGTGCCGACCGGTTTTCGCTGGGAAAATTTCGCGTATGCTACAACTCTTATTGCTTTCTGGCGCTTTATGCGAAATTCCGTCATTCTCTGTCTGATCTCGCTGGCGACAGCGACGTTCACGAGCGGATTGGTCGGATACGCCTTCGCCAGAATCCAGGCGCCCGGCCGCAATGTGTTGTTTATGATCGTCCTGTCGACGATGATGCTGCCGGGCATCGTCACCCAGATTCCGACCTACATTCTGTTCTACAAGATCGGCTTTATCGATACGTATTGGCCCTGGATTCTTGGCGGTATCGGAGGCAACGCATTCTTTATTTTTCTGTACCGGCAATTCTTTTCCGCCATTCCGAAGGAGCTGGAGGAGGCGGCGAGAATCGACGGGTGTTCTATTTTCAGGACATATTGGAGCATATTTGTTCCGTTGTCCTTCCCGGTCGTCGCGACGGTAGCCGTTATGAACTTTCAAAACACTTGGGGTGATGTCATTACGCCGTTCATGTATCTCAGACAGGATCATTACCCTTTGGCTACCGCCCTCAGCATGATCAGTTATCAGGCCAACGGGTCGAAGCAGATCATCAGCCAGGTTTCGATCGCCGCCGGCATCATCTTCATGATCCCCGTCCTCGTTACCTTCTTCCTGGGGCAGCGGTACGTCGTCGAAGGGATCGTAACAACCGGGGTGAAAGGATAAAACGGTTCATCGGATCAGCTTTACTTTTATGAAGGGGGGTGTTGTAAGGGATCAGTATGATTCAGCTTGCGAACGCAAGTGAATTATGGGAAGGAGAGGAGTACAAATGTCAGGGATGAGCAAAATCAGACGGATGCGCCGATCCGTGGGGATGTTGATGTTGGCTCTGGCAGCGACTGTCTTCGGAAACCCGAGCTTGCAAACCGTCCAGGCGGAGGAGTTGACGGCCGGCGATGGAGATCGGATCACTTCGGTCATTTCCCCGGCTTACCGTTCGGAAATCAATGAGGATACCGTTACTGTCGAATTTTATAATAAGATCGGAACGTCGGCTATCGTCTATTCGCAGAAACAGCCTGACGATTTGAACCCCGACAGCAACGGATTGCGGGATGTCGTCGGCGAAGTCGAGCTGATTGACGGATACGGTTCTGTCGAATTTCAAGCATCCGAGTATCCGTATGGTCCGATTTCGTTGCGGATCCAAGTGTTTCAAGATGGCACGGAAATAGACAACGCTTATTTGCAGCTTTACAACCATGTCGGCGTAAGATGGAAGACAGGTCTTGAGCATGCTCCCGAAAATCCGGTAACGGCGGGGATGGACGTTGTTTTTGCGGATGATTTCAAGACGATGCCGACGATTTCGAAAACCGGGATCGGCACCCGATACGCCTCCGCGAAAATCGACGAAACGAGGGGCGGCATGTTCGGCTGGGCGGCGTTCGAGGACTATGACGGTCCCTATAACCCGTTTGCCATCGCCGGCGACGAATATATGAAGATTACGACAACTTACCATCCGACGGGTTATGTACGGAACGATTATTGGAAGCAGAAGGTCAGCACCGGATTTCTTTCTTCCGAAAACCAGGCAGGAACGGGCTTCCATACTGAAGGAGGCAGAAACCAATATTTCGAGGCCAGAATGTTCTTCGGACCGAACCCCGGCATGTGGCCGGCGTTCTGGACGCTTACCGCGAACGGGTATGTCCAGAATCCGAATATGCAAAACGAGCCGAGCGACGAGCTGGATATTATTGAAGGCTACATGGGAACGCCGGCCGGTTACCAGATCGCCTGGCATCCATGGGGCTACGACCGGGACCCCGATTCCGGCTACGATCCGAGCAAGTTGGGCGGCGGATATAGGGTCAATCTGGATACGCCGGCGTTTGGTCATATCAACCTGGCGATGGGCTTCCATACGTTGGGCGTCTACGTTACGAAGGAATGGACTTATTATTATTGCGACAATATCGAGGTGGTTCGCCATAAAACATTGCCGTATAGCTGGGAATACGGCAATTACTTCATCATCAACGCGGCATTGTCGGATCACTACGGCATTTCCCCGAACAGCGGCGATCCGTTCGAAAACTTTGACATCCCGGACGGGTTCACGCGTTACGGCAACGAAAGCGAAACGTATGTGGACTGGGTGCGGGTGTATCAGGACGCGCCGGGTACGGCGCGGTTCGAAAGCGATCATTCGGTAAAAGCGCTTGCCGGTGATGTGGTAAATATCTCCATTCACCGTAATGCGCCGGCCTCACAATTGTCCGGAACGTACAGCATCGAGCTGCCCGACGGATGGAAGGTTCGCGAAGGCGACAGCTTCGTCGACGTCGACGGCGTGTACGAAACGCCGTTTGCAGAGGGCCGTACGATCGATACGATCACCTTCCTTGTTTCGAACGATTATACGGCAACGGAGAACATCAACATTACGCCGGTTTCGAGCGACGGCACGGCACACTTGCCGGTCATCATCCGGGCGGAGGCCGGCAATCCGGAAGGCGAGCTCGTTCGCGTCGACCGCAACACGTACCCGTACAGAAGCACGACCGGAGAAACGGCCGGTTCGTGGCAGAATTACGATCCGGACACCAATTTGGAAAATTATTTTACTTTCACAAGCGGCAACTGGTGGCGGGACAGCTGGAGCTGGATGTACGTCGCGGCGAACTCCAATTCCCGGTTGCAGTTTACGTTCGACGGCATTGCGGTCGCCGCGGATATGATGCAGTGCGAAGCATGCGGCGCCGTAGACATCTACCTGGACGGGGAGCTGCAGAAACGATTCGACGGCTATGCCACGGATGAAAACCGGTACGCGCGTTTGAAAAGAGCGGGCTTCCGGAAGGCGAGCATACGGTTGAGATTGTGGGCGTCGACGGGCCGGCGAATCGGTATATCCGGATTGACGGGTTCGAGTACCGGTATATCGAAGATCCTACCGTACCGAAATTTTGGGCCGACGAAACGCACTTTGTGGCGGGACCGGGTGATGAAATCGCCGTCACGATCCGCCGCAACGGCGCAGCGGGCACGAAATTCGGCGAATATGCCCTTGTCTTCCCGTCCGAAGGATGGCTGCTGTGGGACGGCGACGAATGGAAGTCCGCGGCGAGTCAGACGTTCTCGACGAATCGTTACGAGGATCCGATTATTCTGAAAGTTCCGGACGGCTATGCCGATAAGGGCGGCAAAGTCGTCATTACGCCGACGACTGCCGACGGCGAGTTCGACCCGATCCGAATTACCGTTCAAGCGCCCGATGCGCCGGAAGCCGCGCCGATTGCCGGGAACGGAGAGTTGATTATGGTCGACGCCGCTACCTATCCCTACGTGATTCGGCCGGGGGAGACCAACAATAGCTGGAATAATTTTGACGAAAGCTCCCAGCCGATCGACTACTTTACGTTCAACGGCGGCTGGTGGTCCGACAGCTGGAGCTGGATGTATACGGCCGCCAGTCCGGGTCAGACGCTGACCTTCACGTTCGAGGGCGATGCCGTTGCGCTATATGCCCGTTACTACAGCGGAGGCAGCCGATTTGACGTATACCTGGACGGCGTTAAGCAAGCTTCGGTCGACACGAACGGAAACAGCGGGAAGAGGAGAGTGTTCAGCAAAAGCGGTCTCCCCGTCGGCGTGCATGTGCTCGAGATCAAGGTAACGGGGACGGGCGGCGCGGTCGCTCTCGAAGGATTCGAGTATGACTATATTTCTGCCGAGCCTCCGGAGACGACCGGGGTTGAAACGGTCCGCAGCGGCGAGAGCGTTCTGATCCCTGCGCGATTGGGCAAATATACGTTTGAAGGAAAAATGAAAGTTTTAAAAAGCTATGTTCCCGATATAAAGAAGGTCGAGAGCGAAATCATGCAGGAAGTGGTAACGGTCGGTTAGGCACGCGCGATCCGTTACGCCGATCGCTTATCGAAGAAAAGATTCCCTCCGGAGAGCGTCCGCTTGGTCGGCGTGCCCGGAGGGATTTTTTATTGGATTGTGGAAGGTGAGGCTTTGTACAAGAGTTTTCTTTTCATCTCGCGCTTAAATATTTGGACAATTTTGTATATTTATCGAACATATATGGTAAAACGCTTACAATTCGATAGTATTGCATTTTAAGCGCTAGAAAATCATGGTATCATTTCGTTGAAAAATATTACAAACAACTAGGGGGATTTCGCTTGAAGCTCAGTCTTGTATTTAAGCTTGTTCTCGGTATACTGGTTGTTTCGATTACGACCTACGGAACCAGCGCCTTCTTTATTTTTCAGTTGAAGCCGCTGCTGGCTCCCGATATGAAAGAGTGGGTCTATGTTTCCGGCGTCCTCGTCTTGGGCGTATTATGGACCGGCATTCTCGGATGGATCGCTGCCCAGCTGATCATAAGGCCCCTGCTTCGTCTGACCCGTGTCGTCGACAGTGTCGCCGAAGGCAATTTGAGCGTAACGATCCCTGCATATCGTTCCAAAGATGAGATCGGAACCCTGCACCATTCCTTCCAGGTGATGCTCGATAATCTGAAAAGAATGATTTCGGAAGTTTCCGAAAGCATTAACGTTACGGACCGAAGCGTCGACACGCTCGATGCGGCGATTAAACAAGCGGCCGGACAGATCGAAACGATCTCCGTCACGATTGACCGTATGGCGGACGGCGCTTCCATACAGGCCGACTCGGCTCAGAAGATGCTGGCCGCTGCCGAGCAATCGGCCAAGACGGCACAGGGAATCAGCAGCGAAGCGAGACATGCTATACAGCTTACTGAAACGATGGTCAGCACAATCGCAGACAGCGCAGCCCGGCTTCGCTCTCTTGTGGACGGCATGCTCCACATTTCGGAAGCCGGCGAGAAGACGCTGGAAATCGTCCGCAACCTTGAGCATCAGGCGAACGAAATCGGCCAAATTTCGATGCTTGTCGGACACATCGCCGATCAAACTCATTTGCTTGCGCTGAATGCGTCGATCGAAGCTTCTCACGCGGGCGAACACGGCCAGGGCTTTGCTGTCGTCGCGCATCATATACGCAAGCTGGCCGCAGATAGCGCGTCCGCAGTGGAACAAATCAATCAGCTTGTCAAACAGATGCAGGAGCAGACGCTGACGGTCGTCGATGAAACGGACAAACAGGCGCAACTGATTCGCCGCGAAACGGCGACCGGGGAGAGCGCAAGAGTGGTGCTGGACGAAGTCATCGCATCCGTGAATGAAGCGGCCGGCGCCATGCACAGCATCGTCGAGCATATCACTTCCCAGACCGAACAAATAAACAGCACCTTTGAGATGGCGAAACAAATAGCGGATACGGCATTCTCGATCTCTGACGGCAGCTCCCGCGTTGCCCACGCGGCCCAGGAACAGACGGCCATCATGCAGGAAATTTCCGCTTCCTCTGAACTGCTGAGGGACGAGGCCGTCGGCCTGAAGCGGAAGACGGTCGTATTCAAGCTGTAGCCGAAGAAGCATCCGCAGCTATTGTCGCTATTGGCGCTTTAAGGCAGCGCCGTTGATTGCGGTTATGTGCTGAACAACTGAAATCAGAGCCGGATAAGTTTCAGCCTTTCAACGATCCTGCCAGCGCTCCCGAGATGAAATACCGCTGCAGCAGCACAAACAGCACAATCATCGGCAGCGCCGTAACGACTACGCCCGCGAGCAGCTGCGGATAGTTGGAGACGTACTCGCCGCGAAAACTGAGCAGCGCCAGCGGCAACGTCAGCTTGTCCTTGCCGCTCAGAAGCAGCATCGGAAACAGCAGGTCGTTCCACACGATAACGAACAGAAAAGCGGCCGTCGCCGCAAAGTATGGCGCGCTAAGCGGCAGGGCGATCCGGGTGAACAGCCGCCACTCGCCCGCGCCGTCGATTTCGCCGGCCTCCAGTATCTCCTTCGGGAGCGTCTTCATGAAGCCGGTCAGCATGAACACCGCCAGCGGCAGCAGTACCGCGCTTGTCACGACAATGAGCGCGGTCAGGCTGTTAGTCCAGCCCAGGCTGCGGATCATGGCGTAAATCGGAATCATGTTGATCTGCGACGGCACCATCAGACCGAGCGCGAACAGGCCGAATGCGAGATTGCCGATCCGCTTGCCGGAGCGCGAGATGGCATAGGCGATGCAGCCCGCCGTCAGCAGTTCCAGCGCGACCGTCGAAAGCGTGACCGCAATGCTGTTGCGAAAATAGGCGAGCATCGGCTGTCCTTCGAACAGCGCGATGAAATTGTGAAACGACAGCGATTCCGGAAAGCCCAGCGGGCTGGCGTAAAATTGCGGCGTGGTTTTGAACGAGGTGAACAGCACGATCAGCAGCGGCGCGATGATCAGGATAGCGAACAAAATCACGAGCAAGTTGCCGAGCCATTTCAGTGTCATCATGTCACCAGCCTAGCTTAAGATATACGTTCCGTCCGCAGCGTGCGGAACTGCAGGTACGTCATCAGCGAAATCAGGACAAGAAAATATACGGACGCGGTGGAAGCCTTGCCGAACGTATAGTTCATGAATGCGGAGTTGTAAATATACGTCGACAAAATTTCCGTGGCGTAGTTCGGGCCGCCGCCGGTCATGGTGAAGACGAGATCGAACGCCTTGAACGACTGAATCGTGGTGTAGGACACGACGATTGCGGCCGCCGGCGCGAGCAGCGGCCACATGACGCTGGCGAACAGCCGGAGCGGGCCGGCTCCGTCCAGTTTTGCCGATTCGATCAGCTCATGCGGAATCGCCTGGATGCCCGCGACAAACAGAATCAGCATTTGGCCGATATGCGCCCACGCCTGCACCGCCGCCACCGAGAAGATGGCGATTTTGGCGTCGCCGAGCCAGTTATGCGTCCACGATTCCAGTCCGACCGCTTTCAGCGCGCCGTTCAGCAGTCCGAGCGAAGGATCGTAGACGAACGTCCAGATAAAACCGACCGATACGGAAGACAGAATCGTCGGCACGAAAACAGCGCGCGCAGGCCGATGTTCAGCTTGCTCTGCCTGGACAGCCGCAGCGCGAGCAGCAGCGACAGCACCGTCTGCAGGATGACGACCGTAAGCATAAACTTGATATTGTTGACGAACGATTTATGAAACAGAATATCCCCGGCCACCGCGCCGTAGTTGTCCAGGCCGACAAACCGATAGGACGGCGATAGGCCGTCCCAGTCGGTCAAGGAATAATAAAACCCTGTGAGCGTCGGATAGATGAACCATACGAGATACAGCGCCAGTCCGGGAAGATAGAAGGGCAGCAGTTTTACATACCTTTTCATGGCGTTACTTTCCTATCTGTTGGTCCACGATCGTTTGCGCGTCGGCCGCAGCCTTCTGCGGATCGGTTCCGCCCAGTACGGCCTGGATGGAACTCAGCACGGCCTTCTGCACTTCGGCGTTCGTAATCGTAAAGCGCGGCTGGAAGCGCGTCTTCTTCTTCGTCCACTCGGACACAATTTGCAGTTCCTCGCTCGTATATTCCACATCCTTCACCGTTACGTTCTGTCCGGTTCCGTTGGCGTATTCCGCCGCAATTTCGGGCCGGCTCAGAAATTCGATGAACTTTTTCGCTTCCTCCGGATGCTTGGAGCGGCTGTTGACCGCGAGCATGAAGGTTGTCGTATGAATGCCTTCATAGACGGCCTGGTCGGCCGGCACGGTAATCGGCGCCAGCAAACCTTGCTTCAGATCGGGATTGATCGCTTTGTTGCCGGCCAGCTGATAGGAGCCGGTGGCCAGCATCGCCGCTTCTCCCCGGGTAAACAGGGCAATGGCGGCATCGCCTTTCGTACCCAGCGCGTCTTTCTGGAAATATCCTTTGTCGTTAAGCGTCTTGAACTGTTCGAGCGTCTTGACCCACCATTCGTCGGTCAATTTGGCCGTTCCCGCTTCCAGTTTGGCGAAAATCTCTTCATCCGGCGCATTGTTCATCACCATCGGATTCATGAACTGACCCGGTCCGATGTCCGCTCCGGGGAAGGCGATCGGGATGATGCCATTGGCTTTCAGCGTTTCCGCAGCCTTCAGGAAGCTGTCCCAGTCGTTCGGCACTTCGATGCCGTATTTCTCGAACAGCTCGACGTTGTAAATCGGAATGTTGTACACCAGCTGGTACGGGATGGCGAGCTGCTGCCCGTCTTTCTGTCCCGCTTCGATGAGCGACGGTACGAAACGGTCAATAAACGATTCGTTGCTCAAATCGGCAAACAGGCCCGCCTTGGCAATCGCTTCGAATTGCGCGCCGGGGAACGCGGTGAATACGTCGCCGGTCGAGCCGTCCAGCAGTTTGGCTTGCGCGGTCGACTGATATTGCTCCGACGGGAAGATTTGCGTGGCGACTTTGATGCCGGGATTTTCCGCTTCGAACTTCCCGATGATACGATCCAGCACTTCCTTATCCTCGCCCCGCCAGTGGATAAAGCTGATCGTCACCTGCTTGCCGGACGATTCGCCTGCGGGAGACGATGTTTCGCCCGCTTCGTTGCCGGATGAGCCGCAGGCCGCCAAAATCAAGGTCATGGCAAGCGTCAGTGCCCATAACATCACGAATTTGCGTTTTTGGTGATTCCGATCTTCATCTCGATATGCCCCTCCTGCCTATTTTCTCTGTAAAAATGCGGCGCGGATGTCATCCCGTTCCGCGATGTGCGCGCATCGTCATGTGACGCTGTAACCTTTGTCAGCCAGTTTCCGCTTGACCAGCGGCAGAAACAGCTTGCCGGATATTTCGGCTTCTTCAAGATGCGGATATCCGGACAAATAAACGACGTAATGCCGGCCTCGACAAACTCGACAATGCGGTCGGACACCTGCTCGGGCGTGCCTACGAACGTCACGCCGCCGCCGCCGCGCACCGCCGACAGTCCGGACCACAGATTCGGGCCGATCAGATAATCCTTGTTTTTGGCGCCCGCGAACAGCTCCATTTGCCGTTTCTGGCCGACAGCGTCCGTGTTGGCATGGCGCTTTTCCCGTTCGTCGATCAGCTTGCGGTCGGCTTTGCTCAAAATGTTCCATGCTGCTTCCCACGCTTCGTCTTCCGACTCCCGCACCACAATTTGCGCGCGGATGCCGTAGCGCAGTTCGCGCTTGACGCCTTTTCCGTCTCCACCTCGTCCAGATAGCGGCGCATTTCGGCGATTTGTTCGCGGATCCAGTCCACCGGCTCTGTCCACATCAGGTACACATCCGCCATTTCCGCCGCGACGCGCTTGCCCGCGGGCGAGCTGCCGCCGAAATACAGCGGCGGATACGGACGCTGCACTACAGACGGCTTGCAGACACCGCCTTCTATCCGGTAGTGCCGTCCCTCATAATGGAATCCGCCGGACTCCGCAGACGTTTGCCATACCCCTGTCAACACGTCCAGAAACTCTTTGGTGCGCGCGTAGCGCTCGTCATGGTCGCCGTAGAGCGGATCGCCCGTCGCTTTCAAGTCTTCCGGATAGTGGCCGGTTACGACATTGATCAGCGCCCGTCCGCCCGACATCTGGTCCAGCGTCGCCGCGATGCGGGCGGCAAGCCCCGGCGTCAGCAAACCGGGCCGCACGGCGACAAGCGGCTTCAGCCTGGTGGTCGATGCCGCCACCCAGGAGCCGACGATCCAGCCGTCCCAACAATCTCCTCCCGCCGGAATGAGTGCGAACTCGTATCCGGCCCGTTCGGCAGCCTGCGCAACCTGAACGAAATATTGCGGAGAAGGTTCCCGTTCCGGCTTGACGCCCAAATATCGGCCGTCCCCGTTTGTTGGAATAAACCAACCGAATTCGACTTTGGTTTGCTTTGCCATGTTTTCGAGCCCCTTTGTACGCGATGTTTCGTAATAATCGTGATTTCCCGAATTGCCATAACCAGATGTCTGGTATATAACCGATTAAAATGATAGGATTAATATTGATAATGATCATAGCAGGTCGCTTCCGCCGTCGTCTATGGCAATTCGTGGCGGAAATTGTTTGTCATTTTGTGGTTTTGCCATATCTTTCATTGCATATAGATTCCTATGAGGTGGTCGTATGTTCAACAACATGAAAGAGGATCATCACGAACTGCTGGAAATCCACTATTTCACTCCGTCCGCTTTCGAGCGCGCGGGCGCGGCCTGGCCGATCCGGCTCGGCGCCAATATCGCCAAGCCCAACTATCATATCGGTCCGCGCATTACGCCATACTACTATCTGCTTTTTGTGGTTGAAGGGGAAGGGACGTTCATCCAGGGGAACCGGACGTACCGTCTGCGTCCGAACGACCTGTTTTGCCTGTTTCCGCAGGTGACGCACGAATATTATACAAACCCCCGCAAATTGCTCAAAAAAGTGTTCTTCGCTTTTGACGGCAAGCTTGCGCTGCAATTGCTGGAACGGATCGGGCTCGGGCCTTACCATTCGCATATTGAGAACGCGCTGACGGAAGATACGCTGGAGCTGATCGAGCAGTTTTTCAAGCTTGTCGAGACGGACGCGCATTCCGATCTGGCGAGGCTGAGCATGTTTTACCGGATTCTGGACTCCGTGACGGCCGCAACTTATGCAAGCGGTGCGCGCGCCGAGGAGCCGCGGAATTGGTTGCAGAAAGGAAAGGACTATCTGGAAATTCACTATGCGGACGGGATTTCGATCGAGGGCGTGGCCGACTATGTCGGCGTCGAACGGACCTATTTTACCAAGCAGTTTACGCGGACATACGGGATGCCGCCGCTTAAATACTTGCAAAGCTTGAAGATGAACGAAGCGAAGCTGTTGATGGAGCAGACCGACTACAGGTTGGCCGAAATCGCGCAATCGGTAGGATATCCCGACCTGCCGTCTTTTTCGAAAGCGTTCAAAAAGTATACCGGCGTGACGCCTGCCGTATGGCGGCAGCGCGCGCATCATAAGGCCGACAAAAAATAAAAAATGAAAATTATATTTACAAACCTATAAGTATTTGAATATAGTGTTGATGAGGTGAGAGTGAGGTGATGAACGTCGAGAAGCAAGTAAAAAAATTTAATCGGCAAGCGAAGCGATATGAAAAAAACGAATGACGCAAGAGCTCGGTCATCTTCGCAGGAAATTGCTGGGTTCGGCCCACGGACAGGTATTGGAGCTGGGGGTCGGAGCGGGAGCGAATTTTCCCGTCTACCCTCAGGGCGTGGAGCTGACTGCGGTCGATTTTAGTCCGGCCATGCTTGAAAAAGCAAAGACAGCTGGCAATCGGCTATACGGTCTGAACATAACGTATATCGAAGGGGATGTGGACCGTCTCGTTCTGCCTGAACAATCGTTCGATACGGTCGTCTCCACCCTGTCTTTATGCGCGTATCGCAATCCGGAAAACGTTTTACATAATCTTAATCGCTGGTGCAAGCCCGGAGGCCAAATCTTGTTGATGGAGCATGGGCTCAGTTCCAACAAGGCGATCGCTTTAGCCCAAAACATACTGGACCCGTTGGCCTACCGGATTGCGGGCTGCCATCATAACCGGGACATCATGGGGCTCATTCAGGCGTCTCCGCTAAGGATTGTAAAAGCGGAACATTATATGTCCGGCATGCTGCATTTGGTCTGGTGTCTCCCCGCCGCTGACGGAAAAACCCCGCTCGAATGAAACTTTACCACGCCGGGTATTCTATACATGGAAAAAGCGGCCAGTGCCGCACTGAAGAAAGGGGAGCATCCATGTATCGAAAACTGCTCGTGTCCGCAATCGTTATTGCGCTGACGGCCGGCGGCGCATCGGCGCTCGCTGCGGCGCCGCAGGCAGCCGAGACGGCGCCGCAAGCTGCCGAGCAAGCGCCCGGGGCCGCCAAGCCGCCGCAGGCTGCAGAGCCGAAGCCTTCCTCCGCCGAACGGGCTCCGGACGCTGCGGACGGCAAGGTGCATAAGCAACGCAAGGAATGCGACAAAGACCGGGAAGCGAGAGAGATGGCGCGGCTGCAATACGTGGCCCGGTATTTCGGACTGCCGGTTGAGGGCAAGACAAAGGAACAGCTGCGTGAGGATATCCGCAAGGCGAAAGCAGCGAACAAGGACAAATGGGAAGAGCTGAAAAAAGAGCTGCGGAAAAAGCATCTCGAGAAGCTTCGGAACAACGCTTCCCGGTCGTGAACAAACGAAAGCGAAGGGGCTGCCGCGGGCAGCCCCTTCTTCTATTATTATTGATCTGTACGGATCGTTACCGTTCTTTCCGCTGCGTTCCACTTGACTTCCGCTCCCAACGCTTCGCTTACGAAACGAAGCGGCACCATCGTCGTTTGGCGGATCGCCTGCGCCGGAACGGACAGTTCGACTTCCGCCCCGCCGACGAGCGCTTTTTTGCTTTTCAGCTTGAGCACGATTTGC
The DNA here is from genome assembly GCF_018403665.1 of Paenibacillus cisolokensis. GTDB lineage: Bacteria > Bacillota > Bacilli > Paenibacillales > Paenibacillaceae > Paenibacillus_AH > Paenibacillus_AH cisolokensis. The sequence continues at coordinate 24,810 of NZ_BOVJ01000106.1, read as the reverse complement.
GTGCCGTTTTTAACTGCGGTTACCGTTTGGGTCGCCGAATTCCACGTTATTTTGGCGCCCAGCCGCTCGAAGATCGCGCGCATCGGCACAAGCGTATTGCCATTGATGACGACGGGCGGCTGTTCGAACGATTGCAGCTCGCCGTCGATATAGACTTTGATTTCGTTCGGCGCCGGCACTCTTGCGGAGAGCGGCGGGAATTTGATTTCAAGCGGTCGGACGGTCAGCGTTCCGCCGAAAGACGACTGTCTCATCTCGTTCAGCTTCGTGATCGCGTTTTCGCGCTTCTCCAGAATGGTCACGATCATGCTGTCACGGATTTCCGTCAGTTGCCGTACCGAGCTGTCGCGGACGTTGTCGAGCTTGCGCTTCGTATCCGAACGGAATTGCTGCAGACTGGCCTGGGCGTCACGGAATATTTGATCCATTTGTTTCTGGGCGGCGGCTTTCGTGATTTTCCCCTTGGCATAGCGCCACATTGTGCCGGCACTGTAGTTCTCGTTCGCCTCATTGCGCAATTTCCACATCGTGCTTGTCGAGTAATGCGGATTGACCGTATTGCGGTACTTCCACATCGTACTCGTCGAGTAGTACGGATTCACTTCATTTCTGTATTTCCACATGACGCCCATCGAATAGCTTGGCGAAACGGCTTTGTCGAATTTCCAGTGCGCGCTCGAGGTGTAGGACTTGTTGGCCGCCTTATAGTAGTCCCACATGACCCCTGGCGTATAGCTTGGACTGAGCTGCCTCCTGTAGTCGGCCAGTTTTGCCCTGTAGTCCCGATTGTCTCCGTATGTGCGCTCCAGCTGTTCAAGATCCTCTTCGTACAAGTTCTCCAGGTATTTCTGGTCCTCCGCGATAATGCGTTCCAGCTCCTTCTGCTGTTCGGTTGCCGATTGCAGCAATGTTTTGAACTCCAGTGTCCGATGTTTGAGAGTTTCCAGGTACAGCTTTTCTTCCGCTTTCTCGATATTGGTATAGCGTTTCCAGATCGAATCCACGAATTTCGAGTCTGCGGCCGAAGCGGCAGCCGGCGCAAATACGGTGCCAATGAAGACGCTGGCGGCAAGCAAACTTCCCCAAATTTTCCGTTGCAGTCCGTATTTCCTCATATAATTCCTCCTCTTCCATATAAAATTTTAATGTATCATATGTACATTTACGCGCAGAAAAGCTTTCAGGTCCACGTTTACCGGCAAATCTCCGCCGTTTGGAAAAAAATGAAACGTAAAGCCTACCGGCATGTAGGAAAATGGATTCAAATATATCCTTCTTTTGGCGCAGTTCTTTGCCGTTTGGCGTCTTCCGACTCGTGGTATATAGTGAGCATCGGACTAATAAGAACCGGATTGGCAGAATCGGCTTTATGGTAAAATTTATGATCAGGCAGGTGATAGGCATGGTCGTGTTTGACGGTCCCATCAATATTTTGCTGGTCGACGACAATCCGGAAAATTTGCTGGCGCTTGAAGCGGTGCTGGGGGATTCGAATTATCGTCTCGTCAAATGCCTCTCCGGGGAAGAGGCGCTTCGCTGCTTGCGGTACGACGATTTCGCGGTTATCGTGCTCGATGTGCAGATGCCCGGCATGGACGGGTTCGAAACCGCCCGGCTGATCAAGTCGCATGAGAAAACGAAGGAAATTCCGATCATTTTCATCTCCGCGGCGGGCAACGACAACCGCCATCAGTTTACCGGCTACGCCGTGGGCGCGATCGATTACATGCTGAAGCCCTTCGACCCGCAAATATTGCGGACCAAGATCGAAGGGTTCGTCAGCATGTTCGTCAACAACAAGAAGCTGCAGCTGCAAAGCGAACTGCTCCATCAGAAGACGAAGGAACTGGAGCGAATCAACAAGGAACTGATGCGCACCGCCTACCAGCTGTCCAAGGCGGAAGCCCAGGCGCGGATCGTCAACGGCACGTCGGTCGATACGATGATCACGTTCGATCAGGAAGGGCGCATCCTGTCCGTCAATCCGGCGCTGGAAACGATGTTCGGGTATACCGAAACCGAAGTGCTCGGCCGGTCGGTTACGATGCTTCTCCCTTCCCTGATGAGCGGAGATCTTATCCCGACCAATATGGTCGGCGGCGCCGACGGCCCGTCCGGCGCTTCGATGCCGCTCGAAATCCGCCTTGTGCGCAAGGACGGCAGCGTCTTCGATGCGGAAATCAAGCTGGGCGGCACGATCGTCGACAACGAGCGGATATACGCCTGCACGGTCAGCGATATTACCCAGCGCAAGCAAAGCGAGATGGAGCTTGTCGCAGCCAAGGAGGAAGCGGAAATCGCGGCGCGCGCCAAAACCGATTTTCTGGCGATGGTCAGCCACGAAATCCGCACGCCGATGAACGGCGTCCTCGGCATGGCGGCCTTGCTGCTGGAAACCGATCTGGACGAGGAGCAGCGGGGATACGCGGAAATTATCAAGAATAGCGGCGACGCTTTGCTGTCGGTCATCAACGACATACTCGATTATGCCAAGATCGAGTCAGGCAAGATGGAGCTTGAGGAAGTGGAGTTTCATCTCGAGTCATGCATGAATGAAGCGATCGATCTGTTCGTGGCGAAATCCAGAAAGCAAAATCTTGAGCTGAGCTATTCCATGGACCCGGCGCTGCCGGAATATGTCGTCGGCGACGTGACGAAGCTGCGCCAGGTGCTCATCAACCTGGTCGGCAACGCCGTCAAGTTTACGAACGAGGGCAGCGTTCACGTCCTCGTCCGCCCGGTTCGTTCCGACGGTGAAGTCGTCGAGCTGGAATTCGAAGTTCGCGATACGGGGGTCGGCATACCCGAGGAAAAAAGGCCGCTCCTCTTCCAGCCGTTCTCACAGCTCGATTCTTCGATGACCCGCAAATACGGAGGCACCGGATTGGGGCTTGCCATATGCAAAAACCTGGTCGAGCTGATGCGCGGGCGGATCGAAGTGCGGAGCAACAAGCCCCGCGGAGCGGTATTCGCGTTCACGGTCCGCATGAAGACGCCGGACGGCCGCGCCAACTAGCCGGCTGACGAGGCGTGCGGGTCCGGGCATCGTTTCCCCCCTCCTCCCTGCTCTTCCGGTACGACATAGCGGCACGAATGCTGCAATCACCGTAACCATGCCCGGTTACGGTCCGGACGGAACCCCTCTTCTCCGCACGGATTCGCGCGGGACGCAATTCGGTTGCGTCCCCTCCTCAAAACTTGTCACGCTTGTTCACGCCAGTCCGCATAAATGTCCAAGTTCCCTCATAGACATGAACCAGTTGCAAAAACATTGTGCAGAGGGGATGATTGTCAATGCGTCGCATCACATGGATTGCGGCCATCGTCGCTTGCTTATCGATGCTGCTCGCCAGTTGCGGAGCCAAAGACGCCGATTCCATCGTCAAGGAACTCGACAAAGTCGTCGGAGGCATGGAAAGCTACAAAGGAAGCGGGACGATGACGCTCCATACCGGCCAGGAGCCGCTGGAGTACAAGGTTGAAGTATGGTACCAGAAGCCGCAGTATTACCGGATCGCCCTCACGAACGCCAAAAAGGATATCACCCAGATCGTGCTGCGCAACGACGAAGGCGTGTTTGTCCTGACGCCCAAACTGAACAAGGTGTTCCGGTTCCAGAGCGACTGGCCGCAAAATCAGGGGCAAGTGTATTTGTATCAGACGCTCGTCCGCAGCATCGTGCTCGACAATTCGCGCCAGTTTGCCGTCGACGACAACGCTTATGTGTTCGATGTCATGGCCAGCTACCAGAACGGCTCGCTCGCCCGCCAGAAAATTTGGTTGGATAAAAAGGACTATGCGCCGCGTCAGGTTGAAGTGAGCGACAGCAATGCGACGGTTATGGTGCAGGTCAAATTCGACAGCTTTGAATTCGATACGCAATTTGACAAGAGCGCATTCGATACGCAAACGAATTTGAATGCGGGGACGGCCGGCGCCGACGGCAGCAATGCGTCCGGTGAAGGCGGCAAGCCGGAGACGGAAGCGCCGGATGCCAAGAGCGGAGAAGCCGCGACAACGCCGGAGACCGGCGGAGAGGATGTCGCCGCTCCCGGCCCGAAAAGCGGTGCGGACGGAGAAGCCGGGACGAGCGAAGGTCAGGACGCCCAGACGGGCTCGGAGGCTGGCACGTCCGGCGAGGAAGAATCGGAGAGCGATGCGGAAATCGGTTCCGATCCGGATGCCGGCGCGTCCGCCGATGTGGCCCCGGAGTTCGTCGCCAGCGAACCGACCTATTTGCCGGAAGGCGTATCGCATATCGATTCGATCGATATCGTATTCGGCGGCAACGCGGGCGTCATGCATCGTTATGGCGGAACGTACAATTATACGCTCATTCAGACGCAGCCGAAAGATGTGGCCGCATCGTTCGTACCGGGCTTTATGATCGACCTGGGCTTTACGATGGGATCGATTAGCGGCGAGGAGCCGATGACGCTGACCTGGACGTACGACGGAATGGAATATCGGCTGACGAGCAGCGATCTGACCGAGGAAGAGATGATTAAAATCGCCCAATCCGTCCAGAACGAAGCGACGAAATGACGAAATAGCGCATCCGGCACGTTTCCATTTTGTACCTGCGGGCGGTGTGCTCCATTTCATTGACAGTGCTATCCTCAACCATTAACATTAATGCTATTGGGTTTTCGAGGGAAGAGGAGAAGGTGAAGCGTATGGATGCATACTATCGCCCGACCAGGGCAGAGATATCGCTGGATGCGCTGCGGAACAATTTGAACGGTTACCGGGCCGCCATCCCCCGGGATATGAAACTGCTCGCTTCCATCAAAGCGAACGCTTACGGCCATGGAGCGGTCGAAATCGCCCGGGAAGCGGAGGCATGGGGTGTCGATTATTTGGGGGTGGCGTTTCTTGACGAAGCGCTGCAGCTCAGAAGAGCCGGCATTCGTACGCCGATTCTCGTGCTCGGATACGTTCCGGCTTCGGCGCTGGCCGTCGCGCGGGAGGCGGACATCACGATTGCGCTTTTCCGCGACGATGTGCTGGAGGCCGCGGCGGCGCTGCCGGGCGGCGGCAAACGGCTGAAGGTTCACATCAAGATCGATACGGGCATGGGTCGGCTCGGCTTGCCGCCTGGCCGGCCCGCGCTGTCGTTTATCCGGAGGGCGCTCGCCGTGCCGCAGCTCGAAGTGGAAGGCCTATTCACCCATTATGCGCGGGCGGACGAACGCGACAAGAGCTACACCCGCATGCAGCACGAACGGTTTCGGGCGCTGGCGGACGAACTTCGCCGAGAAGGCGTGGAGCTGCCGCTCGTGCACGCCGGCAACAGCGCGGCCGGAATCGATACGCCCGAATGGGGCGGCGGCATGCTGCGTCTCGGTATCGGCATGTACGGCTTGTATCCGTCCGACGAAGTGAACCGTACGCGCATCCGGCTTGAGCCGGTCATGTCCGTCAAGACGGAAATTGTGATGACGAAGGATGCGCCGCCGGGCTCCGGCATCAGCTACGGCACCCGGTACGTGACGGAGAAGACGGAGCGGATCGGTACGCTTCCGGTCGGTTACGCCGACGGCTACAGCCGGATGCTGTCGGGCAAGGCGTCGGTGCTGGTGCGCGGCGTGAAGGTGCCGGTGCTCGGCACGATCTGCATGGACCAATGCATGATCGCCCTCGATCCGGCCTATTCGGACCGCCTGGGCCCTGTCGAAGCGGGAGAAGAGGCGGTATTGATCGGAAGCCAGGGCGGGGAAACGATTCATGCCGACGACCTTGCCGCATGGCTCGGCACGATCCATTACGAGGTGACGTGCATGATCGCCGCCCGCGTGCCAAGGGTTTACATTCGCAACGGCCAAACGGTGGCGATTACGAATATGCTGGCGAATCCATGACGGTCGGTTCGGGATGTAAGATATTTCTTCTCGAATTTTTTTGTCTTTCGTGGAGGATTTTGGAGGGTAAAGGCGAAAATAATAGCTTGCAGGGGAAAGCTGCATATCGAATCCATGCAGTTCATAGATATGATGAAGTATAGTGCGCGGCTTTTATTGACATAATGATGGTATTGGAAAAGTTTTGGAGGTGCTAGTTCGGTGGCCAACGTACAGAATACGAAACGGATTATGATCAGCCTGCCAGACCAGCTGTTAGAGGAAGTTGACGGAATTGTCGCCAAGGAGAACGGAAATCGCAGCGAATTTATCCGTCAGGCTATGAAGCTGTATATTATGGAGCGCAGAAAGCGGCAAATCCGGGAATCGATGCAGCGCGGGTACCTCGAGATGGCGATCATCAATCTGAACATGGCCTCGGAAGCTTTTCATGCGGAGGAAGATGCCGACCATACACTCGGCCGTCTCGTAAGCGGGGTGTAGAGCTTGATTGTAAAACGCGGTGATGTTTTTTTTGCCGACCTATCGCCCGTGGTGGGATCGGAACAAGGCGGAGTGCGGCCGGTGCTCGTTATCCAGAACGATATCGGCAACCGTTTCAGCCCGACTGTCATTATAGCCGCTATTACGGCTCAAATCCAAAAAGCGAAACTGCCGACCCATGTCGAAATCAATGCCGCCGCGCACGGATTTGACAGAGACTCGGTCATTTTGTTGGAGCAGATCCGCACGATCGATAAGCAGCGTTTAACGGACAAAATTACCCATTTGGACGACGACATGATGCGGAAAGTGAACGAATCCCTTATGATCAGTGTCGGACTGATCGATTTTTAAACCGCCGGCATTTCGCAGGCAAGAGCTGTCTCTTTGCACAATCTGCAAGGAGACAGCTCTTGTTTTTTTTGCGCGGACTGCGGACGCTCGGCCGACCGTTCAGCCGATGATGATGTCTTCCTTCGGATAGTGGACGAGCTGCTTCTGCTTGCGGCTGCGGAACAGGTACAGCAGCACCAGTACGCCGATCCGGCCGATAAACATCAGCACGATCAGCACGATTTTGCTCCCCAAGGACAATTCGGTCGTAATGCCGAGCGTCAGACCGCTCGTTCCGAATGCCGAGCATACCTCGTACAGGATCGCGGCCAGCGACATGGCAGGCGGCTCCATACTGGCGATCAGCATCGTGCTGCCGAGTACAAGTATCGACGCCACGGAGAAAACGACGAAGCTCTTCGTGACGTCCTCCTGCTTGATGGCCCGGTTGAATGCGCGCACTTCATTGCGCCCGAGCGCATAATTGTACAGCGTAAGCAGCATGACGCCGAACGTCGTGGTGCGGATGCCGCCGCCGACGCTGGACGGGCTGGCCCCGATGAACATCAGTATGGCGAGCAGAAGCTGCGACGGCAGGCTGAAGAAGCTCCCGTCCGTCGTCGCAAGCCCGCCGCTGCGCGTGCTGACGGAGTGAAACAGCGCATAGAACAGCTGCTCGTGCCAAGGCAGCGACTCCATCTGCTGCCCCCTCTCGAACAGCAGGATGCCGACGGTGCCGACGACCACAAGCAGCATATACATCAGCCCGGTCATCTTCGTGTACAGGGAGAAGCGAAACTTCTCATTCCGGCGAAGCCAATATTCGCGCAGCTCGATCAGAACCGGAAAGCCGATCGCTCCGAGCACCAGCAGCACGATCGTGACAGACTGGACGAAGTAGTCCGCGGCAAAACGGTAAAGCGAATCGCCGTAAATGTCGAAGCCTGCGTTGGTGAACGAGGAGACGGAGTGGAAAATCGCGAAGCCCAGCGCTTCCAGCCATTCCTCGTGGTATCCGGCGGCTTTGAAATAAAAAGTCAGAATCAGCGTGCCGGTTCCTTCGATGATGAGCGACATCATCAGCACCATCCGCATGACGTTAACGAGTCCGGACAGTTGCGGGCGGTTCTGGTCCACCATAATAAGCCGCCGCTGCGACAGCGTAATGTTGCGGCCGAGAATAAGCCACACAAACGCGCCCATCGTCATAATGCCGATTCCGCCGAGCTGGAACATAAACATGAGCGCGAACTTCCCGAAGAAGCTGAACGTGGAGTCCGTCGGCACGACGGTCAAGCCGGTGACGCTTACCGCGCTGGTGGCCGTAAACAGCGCATCGAACCAGCCGATACGAACGCCTTCCTGAAGGCTGATGGGCAGCGTCAGAACGACGGACGACAGGATGACGGCGATCAGATAGCCGAGCACGAGTATGCGCGCCGGTGTAATTTTGGATGACAGAGATTTGGCAAGCCGTTTCATAATCTTTTCGTTATTTCCTCCAGATGATGCGGCAGGTCGGCCGCATTTACCGCTGATTGGCGGCTTTTACTTCCCCATCATAACCGATTTGGGGCGGCCGTACCACATTTGCTGCCGGACGATTTTTCGCGATTATTCGACATAATAGGTGGATAACTCGCAAAAAAGGAGAATTTTGTATAAAAAGTGTGGACAAAATCGAAATCCGCTGGTAATATATAGTCACTCGATATTATGAATCCTTCAGAATGATTAAGCGAACGCTTTGCGAAGAACGCAAGCGGAGAGCCCGTGCGGCTCCTGCCTGCGTTCTTTTTTGTTCGCTTGCCGGGGAGAGAGGAGTGACGATGAACAGAAGGAGAAATGCAATGATCAGTCTGGCGGCGGCTGTTCTGTCCGGTCTGCTCGTGTACGGAATCTATTCGTTCCAGCTGCAGCAGCTCGAACGGCAGGAGACGGTGCGCGTCGTCGTGCCGAAACGGCTGCTCCCTGCCGGAGCGAGGCTATCGGCGGACGACTTCGAATATCGCGCTATCGCCAGGTCGTCGTACGATGCGGAACAGATGCTGCTCGATGCGTCGCAGGTCGAAGGAATGGAGGCGGTTGTTCCGCTCGGGCAAGGAGAGCCGCTGCTCTTGTGGAAGATCGACCGTTTCCGGCTGATGCCGGGTAGCGATCAATCGACCTTCCAAATTCCGCGCGAATATGTGCTCTCCGTATCGAACGGCATTCGCGCCGGCGACAAAGTCGTCGTTTACGTTTCGGGAGGGCCGACGGAATCGGCCAGACTGTTTGAGGATGTCGTGACCGTCGCTTCCGTGAAGACGTCGGGCAATGTGGAGATCGATGATCTGAGCAATCCGAACCTGCTGTCATTGGCGCGCGGAGACCGCGAGCGGATGTATGCGTCGCGCCGCGACGCGAACGGCATGATCGATTACATTAACCTGAATCTGACCGAGCAGCAATGGCTGACCATCGACAATTTGTGCAGAACAGGCGAGAGCAAGCTGGTCATCGCCTACAGCCCGCTGTCGCTGGACGTAACCGGCGCGGCGCCGGAGGTGAGCGGAAGGTGAAGCCTGCTCCGTTAATCGCATTCGTCGGCACGACCCCGAATATCGGCGTCACTTCGGCGGCTTTCGCCTTCGCTTATCGGACAGCCGAAGCGAGCGGCAAGCCTGTCGGTTTTCTGTGCATGAACCTGAAGAGCGCCAAGATTCACCGGTTTCTCGGAATGGACGGTCCGTCCTCGACGCTCGACGGCTTGCGCCCCGAGCTGCGCGCCGGGTCGCTGACGCCGGAGAAGCTGCTGCACGCTTCGCACCGGGTCAAAGGTATGCCAAACCTGCATGTGCTGTTTGGCAACATGCTGCGGGACCAGGCCGAATTTTTACGCCGGAGGAGGCCGATCATCTGCTTGCGGTGGCCGCCTCCACCTATTCGCTCGTTACGTTGGACCTCGGGGCATATTGGGACAATGCCGCAACCGTCTGTTCGCTGCGCAGGGCCGACGCCCGCATGCTCGTAACGACCGGCGCGCTGTCGCACTTTCAGGAAGACGGGAAGCGTTGGATCGGCCAGGTCTCGCCCTTGTTCGGCATTCCGCCGCAAGCGTATGAAGCAATTATTATACACCCCCCTTGGAAGAATGGAGGATACAGCGTGAAAGATATTTGCAAAGAGATGGGTTTAACCCGAATCGGCGAGCTGCGGCTGACGGAATCGCTGTTTTCCCAGCTGGACAGCGGGCGGATCGAGGAATGGCTGCGGAGCGACGAGCAGGGCCGCAAGGCGATGCGGGAGACGGCCGATGCGATTCTTGGCCGGTACGGTATCGCGCGGCGTCAGGCCGCCGGATCGCAGCCATGGTATCGCAAATTGCTCGCATACCGCAACGGAGCCGGGTCATGAAGGAGAGCGCAGCCGGACAAGCCGGCAAGTTCTCGCCTTCGGCCTTCTCCGCCCGAATCCGGCTGGAGCTTCCGGAGGCCGATTCGGACGAATGGCAGCCGGCGGCGCTGGCCGTACAGGAAACCGGCGATTTCGAGCGCCTTGCCGACGATATCCGCGCCTATCTGGCCGCGCCGCGCGGCGCCACGGAAGAGGAGCGGCGGTTGTACGGCGAGAAGCTGAACCGGGCCGTGCTCGGCTTCCCCCGTGAACGGGCGGAAATTATGGCGCTCATTACCGACCGTCTGATCCGGCGCCGCATCCACGAGCTTCCCGGGTTCCGCCATCCGTACCAGTCGCTGGCCGAAGCGCTCTTCTCCGAGGTGATCGGGATGAACGTGCTGGAGCTTGTGCTGCAGCACCGGGAAGGGCTTGAGGAGATTCAGGTCGTCGGCACCGACATATTCGAAGTGCGCGGCGGGGAAGCCCGGCCTTCGGCGTATTCGTTCGAGTCCGTGCGGGACGTCGAGCGCATCCAGCAAAACCTGGTGCTGTACAACAACGATCGGATCAATCCGCGCAAACGATGGGCGGAGGTGATGCTGAGGGACGGCTCGCGCGTGACGATGACGGGCTTCGGCTTTACCGCCGTACCGACGTTGACGATCCGTTTCTATACGGTCCGCTCTTTCAGCCTGGAGGCGCTGTGCGAGCCCCGTTACGGCACGATCAACGGGCGGATCCGGCAGATGCTGCTGGACGTGCTGCGAGCCCGCTTCAATCTGGTCGTCATCGGTCCGACGAATTCGGGCAAGACGCATTTGCTGAAGGCGCTCGTGGCCGAATTGCCGGACGCCGAGCGAATCGTGACGATCGAAAGCAGGCTGGAGATGATGATTCGCCGCGACTTTCCTGCGAAGAACGCGATCGAATACGAAATCGACGAGGACGACCCGCTTCACGGCTCGGCCCAGGCGTTCAAGCTCGCCCTTCGTCAATCTCCCCAGCGCATCATTCATGCCGAGATCCGCGACGACGACGCCAACATCTACGTCCGCGCCTGCACGCGCGGCCATGCCGGCAGCATGACGACGGTGCACGCGAATGCGCTGGAAGATGTGCCGGACGCGATCGCCGACATGTGCATGCTCGACGGCCGGGGGATGGACGCCGGACGTCTGACGCGCAGAATTGCGGAGTACGTCACCCAGATCGGCGTCGAGATGAGGCAGATCGGCGGCCGGCGGCGCATCGTCCGCATCGGGGAGATCGGCTGGCAGGACGGAACCGTAATCGTGCGCGACTGGGTCCGTTACGACGAAGCGGCCGGCGAATGGATTTATCCCTCCGCCCCGTCTCCGCGCGCCGCTCAGCGGCTTGCAGCCGCGGCTGAAGGATGGAGCGATGCCGGATGACGGCGCTGGCTGCGGCAGGGGCGGGGGCGCTGCTGTTCGTTTTGCTGTTTCTATGTTTTTTCAGCCTGCTTCGGCTTTGGACGGATAGCCGCCATTATGCCGGACGGCTTGTTTATCGCCGCCGCCACCGTCTTTACCTGTATGTTGCGAACTCGGTCAGGCGCTTCGAACGTCCGTACCGACATCTGTCCGAGCTGCTCGAATCGATGCGCGTGCCGATGCGGCCGGAAGGGCTTGTGATGCTGTCGGGGCTCCTGATGCTCGCCGGCATGACAGCGGGAGCGCTGCTGTTTCAGAGCGTGAAAGGATGCCTGCTGCTCGGCGCCGTGCTCGCCCTGCTGCCTTATACGCTGTTGCGGACGCTGCTCGTTCACCGGCAAATGCAGACCAGACTTGATTTTTTGCCGGCGGTTGAACTGTTCTATCAGTGCTACCTCGTAACCGGAGAACGGCATATCCGCACCGCTCTGCAGCGGGCGGTCGAGGAACAGCGGATGCCGGCGCAGATACAGGCGGTATTCGAGCAGCTGTACCGCAATTTGTCGGTGCGCGGCGACGACGAAGCAAGCCTGCGGATCTTCGCGGCGTCGCTCGGGCATGTCTGGGCCGATTATTTTGTCAATATATTGAGCGCGGCGCTGACGGAGGGGCACCCCGTCACCGACAATGTCAAGGAACTGATAACGGATATGCGCAAGGCGCGCCGCGCCAACGAGCAGGAACGCACCAGGCTGCTGGAAATCCGGCTGGCCAACTTTACGCCGATTTTGTTTTTGGCGCTGTTTATGGGCATCAATTTTCATTACAACCCTGACAATTCCTATCTGTACTACGTGCTGGACCCGCAGGGACGGGATATGCTGCTGAACGCCGCGGTGCTGATTTTCGCTTCGTTTCTGATGGGCTTGTGGCTGTCCCGAAAAAATGTAAAGGAGGCCGCTTCATGCAGGATTGGATTTCGAAAGCCGTTTTTGGCGCCGCTTTGGCGGGACAGTATTTGTTCGCGTTTTTGGCGCTGCTGTTCTTGCTGCGTATGCTGCCGAAACGGCTGCCGCGCTGGACGCATCTAAGCGGAGCGGAGCGGTACGGGCGGGCGGTATCGGACCGCTGGCTGCGCGCGTTCGGCATCGAGCGGGACAAGCCCGCCTTCGCCGAGCGGGAAGCGCTGCTGGCAGGCTGCGGCTATACGGGAGACGCCGCCGTCTACGTGCTGGCCAGGCGCGTCATTGTCGTAACGGCGCCCGCAGTTGCGGCCGCGTACGTTCTGCTCGATCTGGACGCGTGGATTCGTCTGTCGCCATTTGCCGTATTGTCGGGATTGGCCGTGCTGTACGGGGCGGCGTTGTGGGATCGCATCTGGCTGCGTTCGCTGTCCCGTCTGAGGGCGCAGCGGATTATGAAGGAAATCTATGTCGTCAGCAACCAACTGCTTTATTTGTCCGGCTCGTCGCTGCATATCCACGCGAAGCTGATGCGCTGCCTGCCTTTCACGCATGCCCTGCGGGGAGACATGCAGCGGCTGCTCGCGGAATGGTACCACGACGCCGAAGAAGCGCTGCGCCGGTTCAAGCGGCGGATCGGAACCGACGAAGGCGTAAGCTTCGTCGAAACGATCGATTCGCTCCGGCTTCACGACAGCGAAGATTATTACAGGCTGCTTCGCGAGCGGATTCAGGACTATAAGGATAAGCTGGAGTTCGCGAAGGAAAGCCGCAAGGAATCGGCCTCTTACGTTCTGTTCGTGCTGGCCGGTATTCCGATCCTGTACACGTTTCAGGTTTTCATTTATCCCTGGGTGCAGGAAGGGCAGAAGCTGTTTTCATCGCTGAACGGGTAACTCTGTTCCGGCTTGAAGCTTGATCGGGGAGGTGATCGGATGCGGAATATTTTGATGACGGTGATGCTGCTCGTGGTCGTCATTTTTCTGTTCAACAACATTATCGCCAAAGATACGACAGGGACGCGCGCGCAGATTCAAAGCCAGGGCAACGCGGCCAATACGAGCATCGGCACGTTGGTGCCGTAGAGCCGGCAGCCTGACGACTGGGGGGAATCCGCTATGAGAGCGCTGTTAATGACGCTGCTGCTGATCGTGACGGCCATCGTTCTGTTCACGAGCATTGCCGGGGGAGAGAGCGGGACGAAGCGGCAGCTCGAGCAAGCCGGAGGGGCGTTCGCCGATTCGCTGAGGCGGCTCAGCCCATGAAGCAGATCCTGGTGTTCGTTCTGTTCGCCGGCATGCTGTGTTGGGTCATGTTCTCTCCGATTTACAAGCATGTGCTGATCGTCCGGCAGGCGGTGCTGCAGAAAGAAGTCGATTACATGCTGGAGATCGGGGCGAACGGCGATCACGGCTATATCGACAGCCGTATGATCGAGCAGTCCCGTCTTCGTCTGGCCGCATTCGGCATGCGGCCTGAACGGCTCGAGTACGAAGTTTATGCCACGGACGGCCGGCCCGCCGACGATCCGGGTCAGCCGCTGCCGCGCGGCACGGGGCTGGGGCTTGCGATCAGCTACCCGTTCGAGCGGCTGTTCGAAATCGACCGGCTGATCGGCCTCGCCCCGCCGTCGCCGGACGAGCGGATGAGCGCGGGCGGGCTGAAAATGAGCGAATACGTACCATAAGGCAAAAAGGTGCGAAAGGAGGAGATCGGTTGTACAAGCTGCTGCTTCTCCTGCTGATGATGGGGATATGGCTGTGGGGCGGCGCGCTGCAGATCGACGAGGAAATGGCGGTTCAGGCGCTTTTCCAGGGGAAGCATGCGGTCAACCGCGCCGTCCACGCGGCGGCCCAGCAGCTGGATGAGGCGGCGCTCGCGGCGGGGCGCTTCCGCATCGACGAGAAGCGGGCCGCCGAAGAGGCGCTCCGTTATTTGCAAGCCAACCTGCGGCTGGATACGAACGGTCAGCCGCTGCCCGGGAGCTATTGGCGGGACAGAGTCGACGTGCTGGCGTTCGAAATCGTCAATGCGGACCGGACGTTTCCTTACACGTACCGCAATGAACAATACGGCTACGAGGTGACGCTGCAGCGTCCGGGCGTCGTCATGATTATCCGGCTTCAATATCCGCGTATTTTCAGCGTGCTGGAGCCGATCGAGTGGGAAGTGAAAGGGGCGGCGGAGCTGGTGTACGGTTGAAGTGTTCCGGGTGTCTCCGTCCGATTTCCCGATGTTCGGCGAAGCGGAAGCGAGTTCATTCGAATATTCTGCCCAGGGCGAGAACGTACAGCAATTTCTCTTTGTACTGGCCGGAAGCGATCGATTGGTCGAGCGCGAAGCTTCCATTCGCATCGAGCGGCGGCCTGACGCGGGTAACCTCGACATCGGTCGTTGGCGTCCATCTCCGTCATCATCGTTTGATCGAAGAAGAAGACGAGATGTTGCCCGTATGTCAAAAAAGATTGTAGTTATGTCTTGGCGTGAATCTGGATTCTCCCGGTTTCAGCGTACCCATATTTTCCAGATTCACGTGTACCTTCACGCGAACCTGTATATGAGGCCAACGTTGCCTCCATTTTCTCCGCTAAATGGTCGGCTTGCAAGTCCCAGCGTATGCTTTCCCGCGGAAATAGGATCTATAGACTGCGACTGGATCCGGCGAATTAACCGGTTCATCTCCGACTCGACGTGGCTTTCCAGTGAACGGACCCAGGAAGCCGTATCTGCCGAATCGCTTAAGTTGGTGTTTTCCTTGTATTCTTCTACCCTTCCCTTTAGGGTGACATCGATCCGGACTTCACGGAACGAACGGGAAAACCGAATATGGCGGGTCGTGTACACTTCGCCGATGGCCGTTTGCATAGCCGGCATCGGGATAATTTTGAGCTGACGGTTTTTTCGAGAGAGCATCTGAAAGTACAAGTCCTCCGGCGGATGGATTACGTCAATCATCCGGTCGTCTTGAAACAACGCCGTACCTTTGTAAACAAAATCCTTACCTTCGACAGAAAATAAAGGCATGATCGGATCGGCATAGGGGTCGTACAATTTTCCATAAATTGATGAAGATTAATGATCGTCAATTCCCTCTGCTTTTCATGGTGGCTCATCATCCTGTACAAATAAAAATCGATCTGTTCCTGCCTTCTTTGCAATTGGCCGTTTAAGTAGCCGATCATATCGCCTTCCACGACGGCGAGATAAATTCGATCCGAGATTTCCGGATCAAGTATAAGAGTATTGATCACATTGATAAGACCTTTCCGGGCCAATGTCTTGGAGATCAGCACCATTCGCAATTGCCCGTTTTTCATTTCCCGATAATATTTATGATCCAATTTGTATCTCCCTTCCTCCATTAACGCTGCTTGAGTCGTAACGACCCTTTTTTGCTCCTTTTTCAATGGAGGGATAATCGTTGATACTTGCAAATGGCCGTCCTTCTGGTCAATATATTGCATGATGATCGGGGATATCTCATCGACTGTGTTCGCTTTTACGCTAAATGAAGAACAGCCGCAATTGATCAGGAAAAAAAGAAAAAGTATCCCTCGTTTAATTTGTCGGCTTATGGGTTGCATGGCGAGCCCCTCGCTTTTGGATCCGTAATTTTGCAATAAGAAGGAGAAGAGGGAGAGCGGCATAGGTCGATGCATCAAGCCAGTTATGCCACTCGATCCACCGAACCTTCCCCGTTTCGTTTGCCCACCCCCAGTGTTGTATCGCAAGCGTCGTCGAAAGAAGAAGCACAAACGTTACCCCCAGATTTCGTTTGGACCAGCGGTGTGAAGTGCCGGTTACAATCTGGAGTGCCCCCGTTGCATACAGCAGAAAAACGGCTACAACATAAATGACGGAAAGGGCGTATGCCGGAATAATAAACATTTCCAGACGTTCGGCAATCGGAAGTTGTATGTAGCGAATGAGTTGAACGACTGGAAAATCCAGTTTCTGCAAATATTCCGACCCGTAAAATAATAAGGCTATGCCGATAAAGAAGACATATTCAATGGCGCTCAAGACATTTCCAATCCGTAAATATCTTTTGAACCGTCGATCGTCCATTGCTTTTTCGGCAGCGCCAGCAAGTATTCAGGACCGGCAAAAGCCGTCCACAGCATCAAAAACATCTGCCAAGAATACGGGACGACCCGATCCGGAATCAAGGGCAGAAGATGATAGTAGTCGGCTTTCGGCGGTAAAATGAACGGAATATAGAACACGATAATCCAAAAGGTTCCGATAAAAGCGATGACGCTAAAACGCAGCGTTTGTTCCATGCCCAATCGCGCCAGATACAAGCAGGCGAACAGCAGCAGCACGACAAACAGTTTCGGAGTCAGGGAGGGAAACAATATATAATGCACGATTTCCACGTAGCCAAGCATCATCAAGGCGCACTTTATCAAAAGAACAGGCAGACCGATTAACGAGAGGAGCCATAACGCCTTCCTGCCGAACAGACGGAAGGTTCCCAAATATCCTTCGGGCAAGCCTTCCTGCCGAAACCAGTTGCCGAGCAGCCATATATTGAAGTGCGAGCATGCCGCGGCAAGCAGAATGAGCCAGATCATGGACGGGTCCGTCACGATGTTCGGCAAAAAAAGATATAGTACAGCGTCTGCAGACGGTTGACAAGAAACATCCATGTCAGCGGGTTGATCGGCTTGGAAATCGCAAACAAATCGATAGAACGGACATTGGAATGCATCATGTCCTCCTTTTGGATATTTTATATAGCGCCAACGGTTTTAAGTAACGGGGACGGGTTTTGAGTGCCTTGATCGGGAAGCGGACAATGGTGTCCTTCCAGTCGCCTTTGTAAAACGGGACTAATGGCGCCAGATAAGGCTGGCGCAACGAAGTCAGACCGTGCAGATGGATGAAAAGCCAAAATATTCCGAACCCGACGCCCCACATTCCGAGCCATGCGGCCAAAATGAGAAAAATAAACTGGATTAATTTTCCTGAGTTGGTCATCAAATAATTGGGGACCAAAAAGGACGCGATGGCGGATATGGAAATAAAGATGATCAGGATATTGCTGGCGATCCCTGCCTGGACCGCAGCTTGTCCGATTACGATACCTCCTACGACGCCTAGGGTTTGGCCCGATTTGGTCGGCATACGCAAACTCGCTTCCTTCAAAATTTCAAGCGTCAAAAGCATTAACAAAGCCTCCCATAGCGGAGTGAACGGAACTTCGCTTCGGGACTGCATGAGCACAAACAACATTTCCAGAGGGATCATTTGATAATGATGCACGGTGACCGCCACATAGATCGGTGTCAAAACAAGTGCGATCATAAAGGCAACAAATCGAAGACCCCTCAGAAAACTGCCGACCATCCATCGATGCACGTAGTCTTCGGGAGTCTGGAAAAGGTCGAAAAAGGTAACGGGCGCAACCAATGCGAACGGCGTATTGTCGACTACCCAAACTAATTTGCCGCTTGAAAGCGCCGAGGCCAAAACATCGGGCCGGTCCGTTTGCTGGAATTGGGGGAAAACGCTGAACACGTGATCCTCCAGAAAAGCGGAAAGATGCGCCGAATCGAAAAAGGCGTCGAAATCGATCGCCTTCGTTTTTTGATCGGCTATTCGGACCAATTCCGGATTGACGATGCCTTCCATATAAAGAAGGATGACCGTGGTTTTGCTTAATGAACCGAGCGAATATTTTTTCGATTTCAGGTTCGGGACCGGAAGTCTGCGGCGAATTAACGTCAAACTGTTTTCGAGTTGTTCGCTCAAGCTGTCTTTCGGACCGTACATAATGGCTTCCTGTTCGGAAGTATCGATAGAGCGGCCGAGAGTATTCTTTTTATTGACCGCGTAGACGAGCCCGTTTTCATAAATAACGAGCACGGATCCGGTCAAAATCTGTTCTTGCGCCTGCGATAATGTCTTGACTTGTATAACGTCGTCGGATATGACTTTCCACCCGGTTTGACCTGCGGTACTGTGAAGTACCGGAAACACTATATCGCTTTGCAGTTGGGTTCCGTCTACCAGGGAGCGGATATAAAACAGCTTCACGATTTGACCGTCCGCCATTAGCTCATGGACATGCGCATCGTGAATATCCTGAAACAATAACTTGATGTTTTCCAGCGTCGGCGGACCGCTCGCATCGGGAAGCGCCCCGTTATGATCGGTGCGGGAATTCGATTGATCGGATCGATTCGAAAACCAGTTTCTCCATTTCATAGCATGCTTCCTCACATAGGTGAAAGTTCAAACCTTATCATGACCGCAACGGGCCATTTTATTCGTATGTTCACTCGGTCCCGCCGATCTCGCGGACAATCCCTTTCGCGACAGCGGACGACAGGAAGGCTTTAGAGATGAGGTTGACGAGCCGGATGCCGACCTGCTCTAATGAAAGGAGAAAGTCAGGACTTGAGAGGAGCTGCTTCATGATAGAGGACCAATATCGCATACCGAGAGAAGAAGTGCACGGACGCATCGTCCGTCTGCAGCAGGCGCTGCGGCGGGAAGGATACGACGGGCTGCTGCTGACGCAGAACGTCGATATTTTGTACGCTACCGGGTCGATGCAGACGGGCTATGCGGTGATCCCGGCCGAGGGGGAAGCGGTATTCTACGTCCGCCGCAGTCTGACGCGGGCGGCCCGGGAGTCTGCGGTCCGCACGGCGCCGCTCGGTTCGCTCCGCGGCTTCCGGGCCGCCTTGGAGCGGGATTGCCCGCAGCTGTTTGCGGCGGGCGGCGGCAGGACGCTGGCCGCCGATCTCGATACGATGCCGGCGCAAACCTATTTGCGGCTCCTTGAAGCACTGCGGAGCGGGGAAGCGGCTTCCGCGCCGACGCTGGCGGACGGCTCAGCGCTCGTAAGGCGGGTCCGGGCGGTCAAGACGCCTTGGGAGATTGCGCGCATCGAGCGGGCCGCGCGCATCGTCAGCGACGCGCTGACCGAGGCTTTGAACGATTTGCGCGAAGGCGTAACCGAGCTTGCCTGGATGGCCCGTCTCGAATATGAGCTGCGGATTCGCGGGCATATCGGCATGATGCGCGTGCGCGGTTACAATCAGGAGATTGTCACCGGTATGGTCGGCTCGGGAGCCGCGGCGGCCGAGCCTTCCGCTTTCGACGGGCCGGCGGGCGGAAGAGGTCTCGGCCCCGCCGCAGCCCAAGGCGTCAGCGGCAAGACGTTCGCGCGCGACGAGCCGATTCTGATCGATATCGGCTGCTGCGTCGACGGTTATGTTATCGATCAGACGCGCACGGCCGTCATCGGCGCATTGCCCGATGATCTGGCCGAAGCGTACAAGCGGTCCGAAGCGATCCTTCAGGCAGCCAGGCGGAGGATGGTTCCGGGCGTGCGATGTTCCGCCTTGTATCAGGAAGCACTGCGGCTGGCGGACGAATCCGGATGGCCGGAACATTTTATGGGGTTCGGCGCCGATCGGGTCAAGTTTCTCGGCCACGGCATCGGGCTTGAGGTCGGCGAATGGCCTGTGCTGGCGAACGGTTTCGACGATCCGCTCGAACCCGGCATGACCGTTGCGGTGGAGCCGAAATTTGCGTTCCCGGGCCGCGGCGTCGTCGGTGTGGAGGATACGTATCTTGTAACGGAAGGCGGGCCGCGGCCGTTGACTTGCTACCCCGAAGGGCTTATCGTTCTGCCGTAATGAGCGAATGGGAAGCGGAAGCTCCTCCAAGCGGAGCTTCCGCTTCCGTGTTATTTGCAAAGATGTTTTTTCGAAACGGTTTGCATCGCTGTGAACGTTTTGGCCATCCTGTACGTCATACTGGCAAATGCAAATATTCGTCACAGAATACAGAATACAGAAGGAAGGATGTTCTCGCTTGGATAACGAGGATGTTCGCATAGCCCGTGCGGTACGCGGAGATGCGGATGCGCTGGCCGCCCTGCTTCGGGAGCATTACCCTTTCGTCATGAACTATTTGCTGAAGGTGACGATGAACCGTCCGCTCGCCGAAGATATCGCGCAGGAGACGATGATCCGGGCCATCGAGAGCATCGCCGCGTTCCGGCGCGACTCGAAGTTTTCAACCTGGCTTGTCGCCATCGCGTCGCGGCTCGTCATCGACGCCGCCCGGCGGCGCAAGAGGGAACGAAGGTGGCGGCAGGACGAGTACGCAGCGCGCTCGCTCCGTTACGAGACGCTGCAGGCGCAAGGGGAATGGCCGGCTGCTATGGATGCGCTCGGCCGACTGCCGCCGGGCGTGCGGATGGCGATTTTGCTGAAGCATTATTACGGCTACGGATACGATGAAATCGGCGCGATGATGGGCATACCGGCGGGAACCGTCAAATCGAGAGTTCATAACGGAATAAACGAACTGCGGAAGGAGTTGGGCGACGATGCGTGAACGGGATCGCGATGAGCTGTGGTTTCACAGCAAAATCAAAGGGGCATTGGACCGTATGGAAGAGCTTCACGAGCCGGGCGTTCCGCCGGAATGGTGGTTCAAAGCGCTCGTTGAGGAGCGGCGGCGGCTCAAGCGGACGCTGTGGCGGGACTTGGGGCTGTTCTGGCTGGCATCGTTTGCGGTTCTGTCCGTCATGTTCTGGCTGCTGAACTACGATCTGCCTCTGTTCGCCGTCCTGCAGGCTGCAGGATTGGCCGGCGCTTTGTGGTTCGTCTTCAGACGGTTCGGAAAGCGGGTGAAGCGCGATTGGCCGAATCGTTGAAAGAACTGGCCGAAGTCGAGTATTGGGTTTGGCTCGTCATCGCCCCGATCATGCTCACCCAGTCGACATGGCTGTTTATCGATGCCCGCAAGCGGAAGCGGTATCCGTGGTTTTGGGGGCTGTGGGGACTGATTCAGTTTCCGCTGCCGCTCCTCTTCTATTGGCTGCTCGTTCGCCGCAAGCGCAAAGTGAAGTGAAGGAAGCTAAGGGAGAGTGAATGATATGGATTTCCATTGGTCGGACCCGAAGCTGTGGCAAATTATCGGTCCGGTCGTTGTTGTGCAGCTGATCCTGATGGTCGCGGCGCTCACGGCGCTGATCAAGGCGGAACATACGCGCGGCCCGAAATGGGTATGGGCGATCGTCATCGTCGTCGTCAATATTATCGGTCCGGTCGCCTTCTTCCTGTTCGGCAGGAGGATGGACGGATGAAGCCGCTGCTGACGGCAGAAAAACTGGTGAAATCGTTCGGCGGCGTCCGCGCGGTCGACGGCATCAGCTTCGCCATCGGCGAAGGCCGGTGTGCGGCATTGCTCGGGCCGAACGGAGCGGGCAAGACGACGACGATCCGCATGCTGGCAGGACTTCTCCGCCCGACGGAAGGCAGGATCGCCTTTACCGGCTTGCCTGAGCGGAGCGACATTCGGGCGCATATCGGCTATTTGCCGCAGTCGCCTTCCTTTTACGGCTGGATGAGCGGCCGCGAATATATGATGTACGCCGGGCGGCTGTGCGGTCTGCGCGCGGCGGACGCCAAACGGACGGCGGACGAGCTGCTGGCGCGCGTCGGACTGGCCGGTGCCGGCCGCCGCCGCATCGCCACATATTCGGGGGGCATGAAGCAGCGGCTCGGGCTGGCCCAGGCGCTCGTTCATCGGCCGAAGCTGCTTGTGCTGGACGAGCCGGTCTCTGCGCTCGATCCGGTCGGAAGAAGAGAGGTGCTGGAGCTGTTGAAGGAACTGAAGCGTGAGACGACGATTCTGTTTTCCACTCATGTCCTGCCCGATGCGGAGGAGCTTTGCGACGACATTATGATTGTCCGCGACGGACGGATCGTCGTGCAGGGCAGTTTGCCGGATATCCGGGAACGCTATCGCGAGCCGGTCATTACGGTTCGTACCGAACGGGACGAAGCGTCTCTCGAATGGGTGAAGAGACGCGCCGGCAAGGCAGGCGGACCGGTCGTATCGGCTTTGCCGTTTGAGGACGGCATCCGGTTTGCCGTTTCCGATCTGGATGCGGCCCGGCGCTTGCTGCTTCGCGAAATGGCGGACGAAGGAGTAAAGGTGGCCCGGATCGAAGCCGGATATTCGACTTTGGAAGACGTATTTATGAAGGCGGTGTCGACGTGATGCGCGGATTGGCGGCGATGCTCGGCAAGGAATGGCTGGAACTGGCGAGGAGCTGGAAATGGCTGTGGGTTCCGCTCGTTTTCATTCTGCTAGGAATTATGCAGCCGGTGTCGTATTATTTCCTCCCGCAGCTGCTGGACGCGGCAGGCAACTTGCCGGAAGGGGCGGTCATTTCGATCCCGCTGCCGTCGGGCGGCGAAATATTGGCCGGAACGCTCGAGCAGTACGGCATATTCGGCGCGCTCATTATCGCCCTGTCATTCATGGGGGCCGTCTCACAGGAGCGGAATACCGGGACTGGCGCTCTTATTCTGGTCAAGCCGGTTTCCCCGGCCGCTTTCGTGTTGTCCAAGTGGCTGGCGATGGCGGCGCTCGTCGCGGCATCGCTGGCCGCCGGCTATGCAGCATCCTGGTATTATACCGTCGTGCTGATCGGCCCCGTTGCGGTCGGGAACGCAATGGCCGGCGCGGCTCTTTATGCGCTGTGGCTGCTCGTCGTCGGCAGCTCCGCCCTTATGTTCAGCGCTCTGTGGAAAAGCCCGGCTGCCGCGGCTTTCTCGGCGCTCGGCACGTTCGCTGCGCTGGCGCTGCTGACGTCGCTCTTTCCGCGGCAGCTGGCCTGGTCGCCCGGACGACTGCCTGCGGCATCCCGGGAGCTGTTGCTGGAAGGCGCCGCCGGGTCGCTCTGGCCGACGGTTGCCGTCACGGCGCTTTGCGTCATCGGCTCCGTCTTGATCGCGGTGCGGGCGGTGCGCGCTCATCCGGCGGATTAAGCCCGTTTTCGCAAGTTCGGCCGATTCAGTTACGACTTGTTTGCCCCATTCATGGACACCGTTACTTTTTTTAGTAGAATCATTTTTAGTAGAATCTTAACTTATCGTCTGACTTATATCGTCCGACAGACTAGCGGTTTTGTGACAGGGGGCAAGCGAATATGCTGAAACTGGGCCAGAAAGTGGTCATTGTGTCCGACCGATTCGAACAGAACCTCCCCGTCGGGGAGTATGGCTATATTATTGCTTACGATCGCAACGCGGATAATGTGTTTGACTACGTGGTGCGGGTGCCGAAGGTCAATCGCAATTTTCTCGTGCCGGGCGACGATGTGGAATTGGAAGAAACGCTCATTTCGCAGGAAGTCGACCGTGTGGAACGGGAAGCGTTGATCGATTTTGCGCTGGCGACCCGCAACGAAGAGTTGTTTCGCAGAATTATGAACGGCGGAGACCAGTCGGAAAAATCGGGCGGCAGCAAAGACGTTCAGTCGCGGGAGGATTTCATCCGTCAAATTAACCTGAAAGCGTGGATTTGACCGTCTCTTGCCGGGACCGTCATCGGCAGGCCTTATCCTTGACAGGGTAAGGCCTGTTTGCCATGGGTTGCAGTTTGTTCCGATCCCGTTCATAATTTGATATAGAACACCCGTAGAACGCTCGTCGGGAGACAAACCTTAATTTTGAGGGAGGGATACATAATGGAAATTGTTTATCACGGACATTCGTGCGTCCAATTGACGGTCGGCACGCACTCGCTCGTCATCGACCCGTTTCTGAGAGGGAACCCGCTTGCCGTCACCAAGCCGGAAGAGATTAAAGCCGAATACGTGCTGCTGACGCATGCGCACGGCGACCATATCGGCGATGCCGAGCCGGTTGCCCGGCAGAACGACGCCACGGTCGTTGCGACTTACGAGCTGGCCAATTATATGGCATGGAAAGGGTTGAAAACGAAGGAGATCAACCTCGGAGGAACCGTCGATCTGGGCTTTGCCAAAGCGAAAATGATCCAGGCGTTTCACAGCTCGGGCATCGTGCTGGGAGACGAGCGGCAGATCATTTACGGCGGCATGCCGGGCGGCTTTATTATAAAGGCCGAAGGGCTGACGGTGCTGCATGCGGGCGATACGGCGTTGTTCGGCGACATGAAAATGATTGGCGACCGGTACGATATCGATCTCGCCTTCCTGCCGATCGGCGATAATTACACGATGGGGCCGGAAGATGCGGTGCAGGCGGCCGAATGGTTCGGGGCGAAGCTGGTTGTGCCTGTCCATTACAATACATTCGACTTGATCAAGCAGGACGCCGAGACGTTCGTCCGGATGCTGGCGGAGAAAGGCCTGAAGGGCAAAGTCATGGCGCCCGGCGAACGATTGCTGCTCGAGAAAAATACGAATTGACGACGCGGCGTGCAGCAAGTCGAAGAGGCTGTCTCACATGTTCATGGCTCATATGTCAGCGTGGTGTGCGAGGGGATATTCGATACGTTTTCCCGGCTCAAAACCAATACTGCAAAAGTGCAGTTTTTTCTCCGCTATTAACAGCCCGAACGCTCAAATTTCTGCGATAATACAGAATTTTTGACCTC
>NZ_BOVJ01000105.1 GCF_018403665.1 Paenibacillus cisolokensis | reverse complement strand
CGCAGGACGCGGCTTTTTTCTTTTTTTAGACATTTGATAAAAAATAAATTGACCATTATTTTGACAAGTGTAGAATATAAAAAAGACAATTGTCAAAAAAGGAGACGGATACATGAAGAAGTTGCCTGATGCGGAATTTGAAATTATGCGGGTGGTCTGGGCGAACGAACCGCCTATTACGACCGCGATGGTGATGGAGCAGCTCGGAAGCGAGCGCAAATGGAAAGCGCCCACGGTCATTTCGCTTATGCTGCGTTTGGTGAAACGAGGCTTTTTGCGGACGGAGAAGGAAGGAAAAGAACGTACGTACTTTCCGCTGGTCAGCAAAGAAGACTACCTGGCTTGGGAAACGGAGCATTTTATGAAGCAGTATCATGAAAATTCGTTTTTGAGCTTCGTTAATACGCTGTACAACGGCAAGCAGCCGAGCGAAAAAGAACTGGACGATTTGCTGAAATGGGTCAAGGAACGGAGGGAGTAACGGATGCAGAGCTTGCAGAGCTTTATGATCGCCCTGCTGGAATGTTCGGTTGCCATGACGGCTATTGGCATGCTCTATATGGCGGCTTCGCCCTTCCTGCGGAAACGCTTTGCGGCAAAGGGACGCTACTATGCATGGTTGGCGGTGATCGTCGGACTTATTATTCCGTTTCGCTTCCATCCGTCGACTTCGGTAATTGATGTGAATACGCTGATGCCTGTGCTGAAGCATGCTGATGCGGACCGTTCCCCCATCGATCAGGCGGTTTCCGATGCGGCATCGACCGCCACGTCTATGCCGTGGTATGCGCTGGCCGGCAGCATCTGGCTGGCGGGAGTCCTCGCGTTCCTGTCTTATCATGCCATTCGGCACAGACGTTTCGTGAATATGGTGAAGCGCTGGAGCACGGATATGGTAGATCGGCAAGCGCTGCAAATGCTGCATGATGTCCAAGCGAAAATGAACATCACACAGAAAGTGGAACTGCGAGTTTGCCCCGTCATTTCCACTCCGATGCTGCTTGGCGTTGTTCATCCCGTCATTTTGCTTCCTTCGGACCGGATCCCGGCCCATGAGCTGCTGTTCGTCTTGAAGCATGAGCTGATCCATCTTAAACGCAAAGACGGGGTGTACAAAGCACTCGTGTTTCTGGCCACCGCTCTGCATTGGTTCAATCCGTTCGTCTACGCGATGGCCAGAGAAATCGCTCTCCAATGCGAAATCTCTTGCGACGAAGAAGTGGTGAAAGATACCGATATGGCAGGCCGCCGGCAATATGCGGAAGCCATTATCGGCATGATTCGAAAACAGCCGAGTACGTCAAGCTTATTGGTTTCCCGTTTCTATGGAGGCAAGCAGGGTTTGAAGAACAGGGTACTTTCCATTATGGATACCCGAAGCAAAAATGGGGCATTTCGCTTTTGACGATCGTCATTTTGGCTACGGCGGGCACAGGCGCAGTGTTAAAGCTGGTCCCGGGCGAGTCCGAAACCGCAACGTCCGAACCGACAAGGACCATGACGGTAACCGGGAGTGCGGCGGTGCAGAAGGAGAACGAGCCGCCGGCATCCTCTGCCGATCCGGTATCTCAGGCTGACGATCCTGTATCTCCGGCCGACGATCCGGAAGCGAAACAGGGTGGTATCGCTTTGGAATCCGGCATTCCGGAACCTGGCATTCCGGAACGCGACGCTTCGCCATTGTTAATACCTATGCCGGCGCCAGAACCGAACGCGTCCAATCCGGCATCCGGTGTAGCGGAGCGGGGAGAGGACGGGCCGGCCGTTCTGTTCGCCGATCGTGTATCTTCCGGCGGCAGCCCGGAATGAGGAAGGGATGACATCGTGCGAAATTCAAAGGTTATAAAATGGGCATTATTTCTGGTGGTCATGGCCGTGTTGGCCACAGGCTGCGCCAATCAGAAGCCGAATGCCAGTGAGCCGAATGCCGGCGAACGCGATACCGGCGCACCCCATACCGGCGAACCCAATACTGCCGGCCAATCGAATCCGTTTGAAGGGGGCGAACAGGAGACCGCGATGCTGGGCAGTATCGGCCATGGCTTTACCGATCCGCCGCTTGACGAGAATGGAGAGATCCTTCCCTTGCAGTACAATGGCGGCGAGTTAACGATCGATTATGCCGTACGCGCTTCCGGCAAAGCCAAAAACGTCGGCTTTCTCGTTTTTGTTGACGGCATCCCGCAGCCCTACAAGTTTAATTCAACCGAAGCCCCTTATGAATATATGCATATCTTTGACCTGACAGCGGATGACCGGGACACGCCTTTCACGTTCGTATTTACGCCCGTCACAGGCAAGAAGGGGGAGACCCTTCATGTCACGATTGCCAGCGTGTACAATCCGGCATTTATTCCGGACATGAAAGAAACGACTTCCTATGGAGGCTATCAGACGACGCTGGAATCGGGGAGACCGCTGGTCTTTAACCAAGACGCGGACCGGCTTGATCTTTCCTCCATCCCGCAGCAAGAGGTTCTGAGCCGTGTCCGCCTGTCGACGGAGCCGGTGACGCAGGAGCTGCTGGAGAAGCATAGCGTCATGGAGCAGGTGGACATGGAGACATTGGACCATAAGGTGTACAGCGACTTGTATATCGACGGCGCCGTTCGCCAGGACAACGTTCAGGTCAAGAAAAGCGGAAATCTTCGCGTGACATACAAACTGTTCGGCCACCCCGGGATGCGGTACAGAAGTACGTTCTACCTCAATCATGAAGCTTTGACCGGCAAAGACGGCGCTTCCTTCGAAACGACGCTGGCCAAAGGCGATGCGGCGGTGATCGAGGCCGATGTGGAGCTGGAGAAGCTGAAGGACTTCAATACGTTTTATGTCGTTTCCGTTCCTCTTAATGCGGACGATTTCCCCGATGATGTCGTCGTCCTGATGAAGACCCCCTCCCTGTTACTTTATAAAGGATTGGAGCAAAGCGGACGATGAGAACGAAACGGTTGATCGTGCTGTTGGCTTTATCCGCGCTTTGGATCGCAGGCTGCGCGCAATTCGAAACCAATCATCCGAACGATGCTGCGATCCCGGTCGCTGGGTATCACGAGGAAGGCGAGGCGGGAGAGCCCCCTTTGCCGACCTCTTCCGGAGCGTCCCGCCCATTGGATTTGCATTTCGATGAGATACAAGGCGATATCCGGAATATCCATTACGCGGACGGCCATCAGATGTTTCTGACGGCGGACCGATTGTACCTGTATAACCTGGATACGGGCCGTGTGACGGCCGAGACCTCGAAGGAGGCATTCGATCAGGAAAGGTACTGGGTTATTCAAGACGGATATGTGGCGGTCGGGCTAAAAATCAATTCCGGAGGCAGCAGCGGCGGTTTGTCGGCGACAGACGGCGGGATCACGTATCGCGCTATCTTCTATGACCATCAGCTCAATCAAAGGTCGGGATTTGATTTCAGCAAATTGCTTAAAGCGAATGAACTGATATTGTCCTTGAAGGCTATCGCGTTTTCCGCCGATGGAACGCAAGCGGCCTATGCCACGACAGCCGGACTGTATCTGTACGATTTCAACACGAAGCAAAAAACAACGGTCGTAGATTTGACCGCGGAAGATGCCAAGGCGCGTTCAGGCGTCGTGACGTTCGAACAAATCGGGTTCACGAATGAGGATAAGAAAATTGCATTTAAGGCGCAAAGCTTCGATATCCCCGCCGTACCCGGCAAGCCCTCTTTTGATACCTGCGGAACGGTAAATCCGGACGGCAGCGGTTTGGCGAACCGGACATTCGATGGCTATACGTGCAAGGAACTGACGGCTTACGACAAGCTGCTGCTTTTGGCTGAGGATTTTACGATCCCGTCCGGAAAAATTTTGGTTATGGAGATGCCGAGCGGCAAAACGAAGCTTCATACCTTGAGCGAGAAAAGAGAAAGCGGATTTGTGTCGGGTTCCGACTTCGGGCGTTATTTCGCGACTACACTTGCAGATCGGACAGGTTGGAAAATTCGGGTATACGACACGGGCACAGGCAAGCTCGAAGCGGAGCATCGGATTTCACACGACGGAGAAGCGGGGTATATGGCGAACGACCCGATTGTCAAAATCATTGACGACAAGCGGATTTATATGGTGCTGTTAGGCGCAAATCAAGAGGGGATTCAAACGAAAGTGATTGTCAGCCCGTTTTAAAGGTGGGAACGGTTCATGAAAGTCACGTTTAAAGGCATTTCAAAGCGATACAAGGGAAAGTATGCGTTACAAGATTTTCCGCAGAACTGGAAAACGGAATTTATGGACTTTTGGGAACCAATGGGGCGGGAAAAACGACGCTGATCAATATTTTTGTCGGCATTTTGAAAAGCGACAGCGGTCAGGTTTTGATAGATGGCGTTGATGCAAGGAGCCTGGGCGTCAACTTTTTGTCCCGTATCGGATATTTGCCGCAGTTCCCACAATTTTACAAAACTTTAAGGTGATTGAATTTTTACGATATATGTGCGTGCTAAAAGGCATCCCCGCAGAACAAGGCGAAAAAAGGGCCAAGGAATTGTTGGAAATCGTGAATTTAAGCGACGCCGCCGGCAAAAAATCGGGGCTTTGTCCGGGGGCATGCGCCAGCGCGTAGGGATCGTGCAAGCGATGCTCAATAATCCCGACATCCTGATTCTGGACGAACCGACAGCCGGACTTGACCCGCAAGAACGAATACGCTTCCGGAATCTGATCGCCAAATTTTCCGAGAACCGCACAGTCCTGTTGGCTACGCACATCGTTTCCGATATTGAATTTATCGCGAACCAGGTCATTTTATTGAAAAACGGGCGGCTTCTGAAGCAGGACACGCCTCAGGCGCTCGTGGGCGGAATCGCGGGGAAAGTGTGGGAAGTGGCGGCGACGGATGAAACGATAGATGAAAAGCTGAACCGCCTGAAAGTCAGCAATATGATGCGGGACCGGCATGAAATCCGGTTAAGAGTGATTGATGATGAAAAGCCGGATGCTCGCGCCGTAAACGTACTGCCGAATTTGGAGGATGTTTTTTTGTACTATTTCGAAGAGGGCGCACAATGGTAAAATTGATACTTTTCGAATGGCGCAAGCATTTTCTGAAAATTCCGGTGATGGCGGCGGTCCTTCTCTTCTCCATCTTGAACGTCGCGAAAATATACAGCGTATATGAGGGAAACTCGCTGCTCTCGAAAAATGTGACCGGCCCGCTGTGGAAGGAACTGTATTGGGACATGTACAAGGACTTCGGAGGGACGATCACAGACGAAAAATCAGGAAGCTTATGGCCATTTATCGGCCGTTGGAACAACGGACCGCCGATCTTACGGCAAGCACGACCTATCGCAACGCGGATACTTACTTGGCCAATGTCTACGAGGATTTCCATTTCTTCCGATGGTGTTATGTCAATCCGATGAAATATGCTTACGATTACGAGGCGTATGCCCACGGTGTGGCGAGCGCGGCAAGGGATAATATCGCGTTTTATGAATCCATGGGCAATGCCTACGAATCCCGCAAGAACGCGGCGATCGCGGAGCTTTTTGAGGGAAGGGCGATCACGAGCTTCTCCTACACCGAGATGTATCAGCATTATGTGCAGTACGATTTTTCGGCGTTTCTGGCGCTGCTGATCTGCCTGTACGGGTTTATGAGCGTGTTTCTGACCGAAAAGGAAACGGAGATGGATGCCCTGCTTCTTACGGCCGAAGCGGGAGGAGCGGCTACGGTCCGGGCCAAGCTCATGGCTTCCGCTCTTTTTGCCTGCCTCGTCTGCTTCTGGTTTTGGCTGGTTGATTTTGCGGCCTTTTCCGCGATATTCGGCTCTTGGGAAGCGGCATCCTCGCCTCTGTACGCCCTTGAAAGTTTCGTCCATGCCTCGATCAACGTGAGCCTGGGACAATACGCCGCGCTGTCCGCCGTAGTCAAAACAGCGGGAATTGTCGTGCTTGGTCTGGCGTTCCTGCTGATCTCCTGCTTTTTCCGAAATGCCTTGATCCCTTTTATAATCGGCCTGTTCGCGACGTTCGGGTGCGTCTTTATGGCGGAATCGTCCATGGGCTCCGGTCGCGTTTGGCTAAAAGCGATCAACCCGTTTGTGCTGGTCGTCAACCGGGAGCTGTTTCGCAAAGCGGAGTTTGTTTCCTTGCTCGGCTACCCGCTGCCAAGCTATATGGCTGCGTTGTTGTTTGCGGCCGTCTGGGGGGCGGTATTTCTTGGCGGCATTGCGATTTTCGTGAGGAAGAATGCTTGGCGTCAAGGGGGGAGAAGGCGTGTCATTATGGATCTATGAGATGAAAAAAATGTTTTTTCATCAGAAGGGCTTGATATTCATCGTTCTGTATTTCGTCTTGAGCATCGCGGCCATGATTCTGTTTGACAAGCCTGTCAATCCGGACATCGAGAGGAATCGTTCGCCGTATTCGTTCTACCTGGATCAAGTTCGGGGGCCGTACTCGGAGACAACCGAACGTTTTTTTGCCGATGAAGCCCGCAAAATTTCCGATGCCAAAGTCGCCTTGCAAAAAGCGACCGATGACTACTATGACGGGAACATGGAAGAAAATGAATTTCTGGCCGTGTCGGGCCCGCTGGAGAACATTTTGCAAAACGAAAAGGGCTTTAAGCTGATTTACGATCAATATACCTATATCCGCGAAAATCCGGGCAACCGGTATTTTCTGTATACGAACGGTTGGAACGGGCTGCTATCCCATGACAAGCTGGATTTCTTGTTTCTGTTATTGCTGCTTCTCCTCGTTGCGCCTGTATTCGGTTTCGAGTTCGACAGCAAGATGGACGCCCTTCTCCTTACTGTCAAACAAGGGGCAAGGCGTCACGCGATGTGCAAGATCGGCCTGGCGCTGCTGACGGTGGCCGTGCTATGTCTGTTGACCGCCGGTTTACGCTACACCTTCTACCAGTTGAAGTACGGCTTGGGGAATGGCGATTACCCGCTGCAAAGCTTGTCTTACTTTGGGACGTCCGCCAAGAGCAGCACGTTGTTCGAAGCTTTTCTATGGATAACGGCCGGCAAGCTGTTCGGCAGCCTGTGCTTTGCCATGCTGATCCTGTTTGCTTCGGTATGTTTGAAGAAGTATGCGATCACCCTGTTTTCCTGTACGGCCGTCATTTTGCTCCCCTACTATGGGCTGCCGCTGGAGTCCTCCAAATATTTTCTGCCGGGCCCCCTCGGATTTATGGTGTCGACCGGCTTTTTCAGAGGGAACGAATACAAGCGCAACCCGTTCAAGGATCAGATGGATGTGGTCTTTCGGGAAGTTTCCTTTACGGCATGGAGCATCGTGTTTGCGGTCACGCTCTGCCTCAGCGTCGCCATGTTCATCGTTATCTTGATCCGGCGGACTAATGAATGGAACGTTGGGAAGCGAAGTTATGGGCGGAGAGGGTTCCGGCTTATGCTCGTGCTCGGCCTCGCGGCGTCCGGCTTGTCCGGCTGCGCCTCGCCTGATACCAACGGGCAACGGGATGTTTACAACTACTCCTCCAGGCAGTCCTTTGAGAATGAGCGTTATCGGTTCTATACGGACGATACGGACCCGGAAAATATCCGGATTGTGTTCGAGGATAAAAAAACCGGCGAAAAAGGCGGCTTGGTCCGGAATCCCATGACCGCCTTAACCCGGGTGGAGAACGCGATCTACGGGAACGGCACGCATGTCTACTACATGAAATACGATTTTGACAAGCCGGCATTCCGTGAAGTTGTGGACCGATTTTCCGTTGTCGAAGTGGATACGGCGACCTTTCAGGAAAGCATGATTTTCGAAAAGAAGTTAAGCACAGACAGGAGCACAATGCTGGGACTCGTAAAAGCGAATGATTACGATGCGGGCTTTTATCTTACGATCAGCTCCTTCTTCCTGGATGACCGCAGCCTCTACTTCATCGGCCAGGACGAGATCAGGTGGGTCAATCGTTTGACAGGCAAAATGAGCGTATTGATCCGCTGTCCGGTGATCAAAAGTGTCGCCTTCGACGGCCGGTATATTTATTACGTCAATGAGAAATCCCGGGTGGTAAAGTATGATACCCGGACCGACTCCGAGACGGTGGTTCCGGATATCGTAACGGATTATTTCGTTTTGACCGATACCGAGCTGCTATTTTTGAATCGCAAGGATCGGCAAAAAATTTATGCCCTGCATCTGGGCAATGCCGCAATCCGAAAACTGACGGATAAATCCGTACTGACCTTTCATTATGACAAGCCCTATATTTTCTATGTGAATCAGTCGGATCTCAAGAACTATCGCATGGATATGGACGGTCAACTTGTGTATTGACTTAATTTCAATTTTCCGTATACTGAAAATATGAAAAGTTTAAACTCGAAATCAGCTGATTTAGTCAAGAAGGTTGCAAAAGAGCTTATGAAATGCGAGGTCGGCACCAAAATACCGACCACCCCCGAACTGGCCGCCATTTATTCCGTCGGCTTCGGGACCGTCGACAGAGCGATGACCGCTTTGAAGGAAACGGGCGCGATCAAGCTGCAATCGAAAGGGCAGCTCGGCACATTGCTGCTGGAGAAGAATACCGCGGCGCTGTGGGACATTATCGATCACGGCCCGCTGGTAGGCTCGTTTCCGATTCCCAACACGATCGAATTCGAGGGACTTGCCACGGGACTGATCCAGATGTTTATGGAGAAGCGTGTGAACTGCAGCCTGACGTTCAAAAACGGCGCGTCCTTGAGGGTGAAGCAGCTGCTCGACGGGCAATGCGATTTTGTCGTCATGTCGCATTTGTCGGCCGTTCGGTCATGCCGGGAGCATCCGCATTTGCAGCCGGTGGCGATTTTGAACAGCAACAGCTACTACATCGACCTGATCATTCTGCACCGTAAAGACGCCGTTCCCGATATGAAATCGTGGCGCATCGGCCTGGACCCGACCTCTTACGATCACATCGCTTTGTCGGACGACATCTTCTCCGATAACGAGAAAATCAATATCCACTACGGCCATATTCCGTACCTGATCGCGGACGGCGTTATCGATGCCGCAGTGTGGCATAGCACGCAGCTCGTTCCCGCCGCTTTAATCGACGTGCTTGCGGTCCGGCGGGTGGAGAAGCTGGAGACGGGCTCCGAGAAAAGCATGGCGGCGGCCATTGTCGTCAATGGGGAGCGAAAGGAAATCGTGGCTTTGTTTCACGAGCTGTGCGATGTCGGGCGAATAGGAGGCATACAGCAGGAAGTCATATCACGGAAACGGTCGCCGGCCTTCTAGTTCCGTGCGATCGCATCACCTTGAAGAAAGGAAGACTTTATGATCAAGCGACATACGGAAGCGATGGACGTTGTCGTTCTCGGCGGGGGCGCGGCCGGCGTCATGGCGGCCGTCGCCGCGGCCCGAAACGGCGCCGACGTGCTGCTGGTGGAAAGCCAGAACTGCCTGGGCGGTTCCCGGACGGCGACGGGCGTCGATACCTTTTACGGCTTTTTCACCCCCGGCGACAATCCGCGCAAAATCGTCGCGGGCATTCCCGATGAAATCGTAAACCGGCTGCGCCGGGAAAACAAGCTGTTCGACAGGCCCAACACTTACGGCGCCGGCATGGGACTGACCTACGATGTGGAATCGCTCAAGATCGCGTACGAAGACCTGGTGCTGCAATCGGGCTGCCGGCTGCTGTTCCATACGACGGCTTGTCATGTGGAGGCTGCGGACGGGCGGGTGAACAGCGTATGGCTGGCCAACAAAGCGGGGCTGACAGAAGTGAAAGCCAGTTATTTCATCGATACGACCGGGGACGCCGATATTGTGGCGCGCGCCGGCGGCGGCTTCGATGCCGGTTCGGACGACGAGCCGAACCAGTCGCTGAGCACGATTTCTTTATGGGCAACGTCGATCTGGAGAAGGCCAAGAAGGTCAGCCACCGTGAAATGACGGAGCGGATGAAGGAGGCGAACAAGAGCGGACGATTCCGGCTGCCGAGAGAGGACGGATCGTATCACCGGACGCCTAATCCCGGCATGATCCAGGCGAACATGGTGCGGGTGAGCCGCATCGACGCGACGGACCCGTATTCGCTGACGAAAGCGGAAATCGAGGGACGGAAGCAGGTTCAGGAATATGCCGCTTTTTTGAAGGCCTGCATTGACGGTTTTGAGAACGCTTTCCTTATCGGCACAAGCCAATATATCGGCGTCCGCGAAACGCGCAAAATCGACGGGCATTACAAATTGACGGAAGAAGACGTCATCGCCGGACGCAAATTTCCCGATTCCATTGCCTGCTGCGGGGCACCCGTCGAGGATCATCATCCCGGCGAAGGAACCAGATGGGTTTATGTCGAGAATGGCGGGTATTATCACATTCCGTACAGGTGTCTCGTTCCGAGAAGCTTGCAGAATGTTATTGTAGCGGGACGATGCTTGTCCGCTACGCACGGCGCCCAGGCATCCGCCCGCAATTCGGCGCAGGCAATGGCCATGGGACAGGCGGCAGGAACGGCGGCGGCGCTGGCTGCCGCGGCGAAGCAGGATTTTATTGATCTGGACATCGGCAGGCTGCGGCGAACGCTTGTCGAGCAGCATGCCATCATCGAATAGCGAAGGGGAAACGACAGTGGGTAAAGTCAGAACCGTACTGGGCGATGTCGATTCGGCCGATTTGGGCATGGTTTACGCTCATGAGCATCTGATCATTTCCGGCGGTCTAGGCGTGATGAAGAAAAGCGACCTGCTGTTGGACAGCGTCGAGGCGGCTTGCATGGAAGTCGAGGACGTCAAGCAGTATAACGTCAAGACCTTCGTCGATATGATGCCGCTTGATTGCGGCAGGCACCCCGAGCGTCTCGTCGAGATTTCCAAAAGAACGAATACCCATATCATCGCCACGACCGGTTTTCACAAGCCGATGTATTATGACGACATTCACTGGATCTACAGCTACACGGAAGACCAGATCCGCGAGCTCCTCGTAGCCGAAATAACGGAAGGGATGGACCGGCACAGCTATAACGGACCGATCGTCGAGCGGATTTCGGCGAGAGCGGGCTTGCTGAAAGGAGCTTCGGACTATAACCGGATCAGTGCCGTATCCTGTAAATTGTTTGCCGCAGCGGCGGGAGCCCAGCTTTTAACCGGCGTCCCCATTTCCACCCATACGGAGGAAGGAACGATGGGGCTCGAGCAAATCCGGCTCTTGACCGATCTGGGCGTCGATCCGGCATCGATCATTATTTGCCATACCGATCGCAACCCGGACCCGGAATATCATATTGCGATGCTGCAAAGCGGCGTGTACCTGGAATACGACAACGCTTCCAGAATCAAATATTGGCCTGACAGCATGATCGTCGATTTGATTCTGAAAGTTGTCGAGGCCGGCTATGAGGATCAAATTTTGCTCGGCACCGACTTTGCGCTCCGTTCCTATTGGAAATCATACGGCGGAGGGCCGGGTATGGCGCATCTGGCGGCTTCTTTTATTCCCCGGCTGAAGCGGAACGGCCTGAGCGACGAGACGATCGCCAAGTTTATGGTCCACAATCCGGCCAGAGCGTTTCAAATCAAAGAACAGCGAGGCGGATAATCGATGAGCGAGGACTTCACGCAACTGGATTATATCCCTGCGATGAGCGCGAAGACGGATTATGGAATCGGCATGATTGGAAGCGGATTCATTGTGAGGACGTGCCACCTCCCGGCTTACCGGGAGGCAGGCTTTCGGGTTGAAGGAATCGTATCGCGCACGAAGGCGAACGCGGAGTCGGCGGCCGCCGGCTTCGGCATACCGAAAGTGTACGATTCGATCCGGGAGATGCTTGACGATCCGGCGATAGCCATCGTCGATATTGCCGTTCCTCCCCATCTGCAGCCGGAAATCATCGCGGAGGCGGCCAAAGCCGGCAAGCATATTTTGGCGCAGAAGCCGCTTGCTGTGACGTACCGGGAAGCGGCCGAGACGGTTCGCCTGTGCGAGGAAGCGGGCGTGCGGCTGGTCGTCAATCAGAACGGACGCTTCGATCCGGCTGTCATGGCGGCGAAGGATCTGATTCGGAAAGGGTTCGTCGGAAAACCCGTATTCGCCACGATCGAGCTTCGATACAAGCCGCACTGGCAGGAATATCAGAAGCGGTACGAGCGGTTGATGTTTTTATTCATGAGCATTCACCATCTGGATCAATTCCGCTTCTGGTTCGGGACGCCGAACCGGCTGTTCGCCAGCGCGATACCTCATCCGGAGGGACTTTATCGGGGCGAATACTCGTCTTCCTACATATTGGAATACGGCAACGGGCTCTTGGCATCGGCGTGGGATGACGGTTTTACGTGGGATGAAGAAGGCTTCGGCGTTTTTTATAAAATCGAAGGAACCGAAGGGGTGATCCGGCTTAATATCGGCTGGCCCTCGGGCGGACCGAGCCGGATTGCTTATTTGTCCAGGCGGCCGGGCTCCGCTTGGCATTCGCCGGAGCTTGCGGGAAGCTGGTTTCCGGGCGCGTTCAAATATACGATGAACGAAATGTTCCGCACCTTGACGACGGGCGAGGAATCGGCCATTAGCGGCCGCAACAATCTGGAAACGATGGCGATGATGGAAGCCTGCTACATGTCGGTGCGGGAGAAACGGTCGATTTCGATTGCGGAAGTGATGGAGTCCGCTGTCAGTCGGTAAGAAGGGAGCGCATCCATGTCCAAACATGCGATTATTGTAGGCGGCACGAGCGGAATCGGCCTGGCGACGGCCAAAATCTTTCTCCAGCAAGGCATGCATGTTGCCGTCATCGGGAGAGACGAGCAAAAGGGGAAGTCGGCGGAAGCCGAATTGCAAGCGCTTGCTTCAGTCCCCGGACAAGTGAGGTCGTTCGCCTGCGACGCGTCGGACCGATCGTCTATGGAAGCGGTTTATCATACGCTGCTGGAAAGCTGGGAGACGCTCGACATTCTCGTCCACGTAGCCGGAATCAGCGGGCGCAAATGGGGCGACGGCCCGTTGGACGAATGTACGGAGGAAGGCTGGCACGTCGTCATGAGCAACAACGTGACCAGTGTATACATCAGCAATCAGCTCGCCCTGCGCGCGATGAAGCGGCAGAAGTCCGGCGTGATCGTGAACATTTCCTCCATTCTGGGCATGCTGGGGGCGCAGGATCACTTCGTCACGCACGCCTATGCCGCCAGCCGGGGAGCGGTCATTGCGATGAGCCGGTCGGCGGCGGTCTATTATGCGAAGGACGGCATCCGGATCAACACGGTCTGCCCGGGGCTGCTGGACACGCCGATGTCGCAAAGGGCGATCAACAACGAGGAAATACGGGAAGCGTTGACGTATTTTCAACCGCTTGCCCCGCATGTCGGATATCCGACGGACGTTGCGGCGGCGGTGGCGTTTCTCGCCTCGGACGAGGCGAAATTCATTACCGGAATCGCGCTGCCGGTCGACGGCGGCTGGCTGGCCCAATAAATGACGGTGAGATGAAAGGGAGAGAACGGCGATGAGCAGCACGATGCACGATTTTGCATATACAACCGATTATTTGGAAGGCGTACGCCACATCATCGACAATATCGAATCGACCCAAATGGACGCGATCGATCGGGCGGTCGATATTTGCGCGAAGAGCATGCTCAACCGGAATGTCGTCCATCTGTTCGGCAGCGGACATTCCCGCATGGCGGTCGAAGAGATGTATCCCCGTTACGGAAGCTTCGCCGGCTTCCATCCGATGGTGGAGCTATCCTTGACGAATCATCACGCGGTCGTCGGCTCCAACGGGCAACGGCAGGCGATGTTCCTGGAAAACGTAGAAGGCTTCGGCAAAGTGATCGTTTCCAACTTCCATTACGGCGAGCACGACAGCATCATCATTTTCTCGCATAGCGGAACGGGCAATGTCGTTGTCGACATCGCGCTGGAGATGAAGGAAAGGGGTATC
This sequence comes from Paenibacillus cisolokensis, assembly GCF_018403665.1. Taxonomy (GTDB): domain Bacteria; phylum Bacillota; class Bacilli; order Paenibacillales; family Paenibacillaceae; genus Paenibacillus_AH; species Paenibacillus_AH cisolokensis. The sequence goes on along the minus strand of NZ_BOVJ01000105.1, from coordinate 7,256 downwards.
CCGGTCATCGCCGTCACGTCGCTGGCTCATAGCCGCTTGTCCGCTGCCAAGCATTCCTCCGGGAAGAAGCTGTATGAATTGGCGGACGTCGTCATCGACAACTGCGCCTTGCCCGGAGACGCCATGGTGAAGATCGACAATTTGGAAACGCCGGTCGGTCCCGGCTCGACGATCGGCAATACGGTCATCGTCAATCTGATCAAGTGCAAGCTTGCCCGAAAGCTTACCGAGCAGGGGCAGCCTCCGAAGGTATTGACAAGCGCGCTTGTCGTCGGAGAAGAAAAGGCGAAGCAATTGTTCGAAGGCTCTTACGAGGAATATTGGGCGAAAACCAGATATCTGTAAGGCTTAATCCCACTTTTCGAGGAGTGACGAAGATGAAATTGGGGTGCATCAATTCGGCCTGGTTCGGCACGGCTGTCGATTATTTCGATGGAATCGCCAAAATTAAAGAGATCGGCTTCGATACGATCGATATTTTCCCCGACTTTTCCTTTAAATCGTACGATTTGAAGCGCATCAGGAAAATGTGCGCGGAACGGAATATGCCGATCTCGTCGATGGTCTCGGCTTATCCGGAGCTCATATCGCTGGAGGAGCATGTCCGCCGGTACGCGATCGAATCCTACAAGCGGCTGCTGGACATGGGGGTCTATCTGGACGCGAAAAATCTGCTTATCGTGCTCGGAGAGTACATTTGGGAGAAAAATGTGATCAAGCCGCAGGTGCAGTGGCAGCAGGCCGTCGGCGCGGCCAAGGAGCTGTCCGAGTACGCGGCCAAATGCGATATGAACGTGCTGGTCGAATTGGAGCCGTTCCATTATTCGCTTGTTAATGACATCGATACGATGGAGCGGTTTTTGCAGGATGTCGATATGCCGAATTGCCTGGCGAACGTCGACCTGGGCCACCTGCATGTCAGAGGCATTCCCGCCAGGGAAATCACCCGGTTGCACGGAAAAATCGGCGGCGTTCATTTGTCCGACAACGACGGGACCGTTCATAACGACTGGCGACCGGACGCGGCAACGCCGACCTGGCAGGCTATTTGCAGGTGCTGCACGAATGCGGGTACGACGATGTCGTCTCGATCGAGCTGGAATTTGCCGAGGATCCGGATCATATTGTCGAATGGGTGACGGAAGCGTACGACCGGACGGCCGAGCTGATGGACCGTTTGAACCTTCGAACCTGAGAGGAGCAAAGGAAGGGCGGCAGATGAACAACATGAGTCATAGCCTCCCTCCGTGATCGGAGATCCGGCGACCTATGTATATGCGGACCGCATGTCCGCCGCCGCGATTCTGGATGCGGTCAAAGCCGGACGCGTGTACGTCTCGCGCAGACCGGTGCTCGATATCGAGGCTGAGGCGGACGGCGAGGTGTTCCCGCTCGGCAGCGGCCTGACGGAGCCGGTCGGGTATTCGGAGGCCGGCTTCGTCCGATGCCGACTGGCCGTGCCGAACGCCGCGGCAGCTGTGCCGCACGTCATCGGGAACGGTGCCGAAATCGCAGTTCATCCGATTTCGAAAGCGGTTTCGGAATTCGAGTTTCGTCAGGATTGGAAGGCGGACGCCGGATATGTCTGGCGAAGGTTCGAGCTCCGTTCGGACAGCGGCGAGCTGCTGGCCTTCACCAATCCGATCTCGTGCGGTTCCAAAACGAAATCGATTGCGACCTGCCGAAGGCGAAGCAGGGCTGGCAGCGTATGGCTATATCATCCATTATTTCGATGGGAATTATTGTAATTGGACATGAAATGGGAAGAGGTGCTAGGATGCGTTTTTATTTAATCGGCGCAGGCGTCATCGGCAAGACGCATGCAGAGGCGATTCGCAAGCTCCGGATCGAGGGCGTCGAGCTTTGCGTCGCGGACCCCAATCCGTCCGCATTGGCCGGATTTGCGGAGCTGTACCCCGAGGCGCGCGCTTTCTCCAGTGCGGAGGAGATGCTTGCCGCACCGGCCGCGGACGACGATATTGTCATCGTCGGCACGCCTCCGTTTACCCACTGCCGGCTGTCGCGGCTTGCGCTCGAATCCGGCCGGCACGTTCTGTGCGAGAAGCCGCTTGTGATGAACCGCGCGGAAGCGGAGGAACTGCTCGCGGTCGCGAAGGCGCACGACCGGCTGCTCGGCTGCTGCAGCGTACGTTTCCTCGGCCTTCCCAAAATGGACGAGGTGAAGAAGCTCGTGCAGTCCGGAGCTTTGGGCGACATCTATAAAGCGACATTCATTTACCGCGGTCAGCGGTCGCGGCCGGGCGTGGAATACCAGCCGGAAAGCAAATGGTTTCTCGACCGGTCGAAGAGCGGCGGAGGCATTGTCATGGACTGGGGGCCGTACGATTTTTCCGTGCTTAACGAGCTGTTGGCGCCGTCTTCCGTAGAGGTTGCCGCAGCCTGGACCAGCAAGCCGCAGACGCAGATCGATCCGACGGATACGGTGTACGACGTGGAAGGCCATGTCGGAGCGATGCTGAACTACCGGCTGAAGGACGGCAAAACGGTATGGGTCCACTACGAGCGGGCTTCCTGCACGCATGGCGAAGCTTACCATCACGTCGAGATCGAAGGAACGCTCGGCGCCGTAAGGTGGTCGCCATATTTCGAATCGGATGAGGTCGTCTATACGCGGGACCGCAATGGGGAGCCGGAATCCGCCATCACGCTGGCGGTCAATGAAAGCGAGTTCGGATTTATGGATCACCCTGTCGCGTTCTTTTACCGGAAAGTAAAAGGAGAGACGTCGCAGGCCGTTGTCAACGAGCAGGCGCTGTTCAACTTCCTGTGTCTTCAGGCCCTATACGACTGTGCCGAGACCGGCAAGCCGCAGCGCATCGAGCGCGGGACGCGGAACGTGAACGTCCGGATATAGGAGGGAGAACGGACCATTGAATATTAAAGGTTTTTCGACGGGCTTGTTTGGCTGGCACGAAAGGTACCGGATGGACGGCAAGGAGCCGTCCTGGGAAGAAATATTCCGCGACGTCGCCGAGTCGGGTGTCGACGCGGTGGAGATCGATCCCGTTCCGGAGCTGGCGGCGGCAGCCAAAGCAAGCGGGCTGGCGGTTTCCGGCACCTACATCGGACTTGCGCTGCATGAACCGTTCGAAGCGCTGGACATTGACCGTTCCGTCCTTCCGGCAGCCAGAAGGCTGGCGGAAGCCGGCGGCACCGATCTCATGATTAACGCAGACCCGAAAGGCGGATGGGGGACCCCGGAGCCGAAGACGGAAGAAGAATTTAAGCGCCAGGGAGACAATCTGACGAGAATCGCCGCGGCCGTCGGCTCGCTCGGCCTTCAAGTCAGTCTGCACAATCACGCGGCCACAGCGCATAACGCGGAAGGCGATCTGCGCTCCGTGATCGATTATGCGGCCGAGGAGGTGGGCCTTTGCATCGATACCGGATGGGCGCACACCGCCGGCTGCGATCCGGTCGCATGGGTCCGGAAATATCCGCAACGCGTATACGCGTTTCATCTAAGAAACCAGATCGGAGGCATCCCGACGGAGGATCTCATCGATGGCGAAATCGACATGCGCGGCCTGATCGGCGTCCTTGCGGAAATCGGCTACAAGGGCTGGCTCGCGTTGGAGCTGTGGCACCGTGAGGATACTCATCCGCAGCGTACGATGATCGAGGATACGAAACGGTCGATCGACGCATTGAAGCGATGGATAAAATGACTTTTATCTAACAAGGAGGATAGGAGCATGCCCAGGTTAAAAGGCGCGATACCGAACGTTATCCTGCGCCCCAAAAAGCGGCAAAGCATCAAAGCGCATAATATTCATGTGTTATATCTGTTTTTGCTCCCTGCTATTGTCCTTACTTTCGTTTTCTCGTATTTGCCCATGTTTTCCAATTACATCGCCTTCCTGGACTATGATTTCAATAAAGGCTGGTTCGGCTTTGGCAGTAAATTCGTCGGATTCGACAATTTCAAAAATTTTATATGACCCTAATTTCTACCATCTGATGGGGAGGACGATGCTGTACAGCGTCACCATGATGGTCGCGACGTTTACGGCTCCGCTTGTGCTGGCGCTGATGCTCAATGAATTGCGGAGCGAGCGTTTCAAACGGATGGTGCAGACTTCGTCTTATATCCCGCATTTTGTATCATGGGTAACCGTTGCCGGTTTGTTCTACATGTTTTTGACTGTCGACGCCACCGGCATTGTCAACAATCTCCGTCAATTGATCGATCCGGACGCCACACGTATTTCCTATATGCAGGATGCGAAAAACTTTCTTCCGGTTCTCGTCATTTCGGAAGTCTGGAAAGAAACGGGATGGGGAACGATCCTCTATCTCGCGGCGCTCACCGGCATCGACCCGCAGCAGTACGAGGCGGCGCAAGTGGACGGAGCAAGCCGTCTGCAGCGCTTGCTGTATATTACGCTTCCAGGTTTGACTCCTACGATGTGCATACTTCTGATCTTCTCGCTGAGCGGACTGTTTTCAACCAACTTCGACCAAGTGTTCAACATGCAAAATAAGATGATTCGTATGGAAACGGACACGATAGGCGTGTACACCTATTACCAGGGTCTGGTAAGCGGACAGTATGCGTATTCCGCCGCAGTCGGTCTTTTTCAAGGGCTGATATCCTTTATTCTCATTATGCTTACAAACGCGATTACGAAGCGCCTTAGCAATGTAGGCATCATTTAAGGGAGGAGCTACTTGAAAATATGGAAGCCAGATCAAGACATGTTCGCATTTTCGGACGAAATAAAATCAAACGAACGACGGGCGAGCGGATATTCGATGCTTTTAACATCTTCATTATGATCGTTTGGAGCATTTCAGCCATCTATCCTTTTGGTACATATTGGTCATGTCTTTTAATACCGGAGCGGACGCGGCCGCGGGGCCGATATGGTTCTTTCCTCGCGTCTTTACGCTGCAGAACTATGCCTATGTTTTTCAGTATGACAGGTTGCAGACGGCATTTGTCGTGACGACGCTCCGCTGCATGATCGGTCCCATCATCTCCGTTTTTGTGACCATGCTGGCGGCGTTTGCCCTGTCGAAACGGTTTTTGCCGGGACGCAGGACGATACTCTTTTTCTTTATGATCCCGATGTTTATTAGCGGTTCCATCATTTCCAATTACGTCGTCATGGTAGAGCTCGGACTGCTGAATAACTTTCTCGTCTACGTACTGCCTGGCGCATTCGGATTTTTCAGCATGGTCATCATGCGCACGCATATCGAGGAGCTGCCGATTGAATTGCAAGAATCCGCGATGATCGATGGCGCAGGTTATTCGCGTATATTCATGCAGGTCATATTGCCGCTGTCCAAACCGATCCTCGCCGCATTTTTGTTTTTCTCCGTGGCGGGCAATTGGCTCGATTATTACACCAACCTGGTTTATGTCACGGATCGGAGTTTAAGCACGCTGCAGTTTGTGCTGTATGAAATCATCAACCGGACGGAAGCCAGTACGCTGATCGATTTCACGAAGACGACAGGCGCCGCGCAACGCCGGCTCATGTCGATGCAGAACAACACCGTTCCTACGCCCGAAGTGATCAAGATGACGGTCATGGTCGTCGTTACGTTCCCGATCCTCTTTGTATATCCGTTTTTCCAGAAATATTTCGTAAAAGGCATGTTGACGGGAGCAGTTAAGGCGTAAGCCTCTGCATGTATAGCGAATAAAAAGGAGGGTTGGTTTTATGACACGCAAGATTTTGGCATTCACGCTCGCGATTGTGCTCGCGACGGCTCTTGCCGCATGCAGCGGCGGGGAGGAAGAAACGACCAAGCCGGAAAGTGCGAATCCCGGCGCAGCGAAAACGGCGGACAACGCCTCGGCGACTGCCGAACCCGTTGATCCTGACGAGCTGGTGAAATCGTTTAATGAAATTAATCTGGAAGTTCTGAGTCAGCTTTCATCGAACCCGCGTAAACCGGTGGAAGACCGCCTGACTCCGATTTGGCGCGAAAAACCAAAGTCATTCCGGACATCGTCGAAATACCGGCAGGCACGGACTATAAAAGCTGGCTGCAAATGCAAATACTGGCCAATACGGTGCCGGCCGTTATCGCCAATCAAAACGGCATCGCCGACGATCCGGACAATCTGGCCATGCTGAAAAATGCGGGAATGGCCCGCGAGATCACATTGGATGAACTGAAAAGATATATGCCTCGTACGGCCGAAAGGCTGGCTGATTTGGGCGTTACGATGGAACAGTGGTATCAGGCGAGCGTCGACCCGAGCGACGGCAAGTTGTGGGCGATCCCGTCGCTTCCAAGCCCGCTGCTGAAAGAAGAATACCGCAATTCGCCTTACGGCGATTCCCGTCTCGGAAACGGCGGTTACGGGGTTTGGATCCGGGACGATATTTTAAAGAAAATATATCCCGATGCGATGAGCGCGGCCGAACTGAAGGCTCTGGCAGTGGCGAACAAGGGCAAATTAAAGCTTGAGCAAATATTGGATATTCCCATTCACAATCTCGATGATTTATACGATTTTCTCAAAAAGATACAAGATCTCAACCTGACGGAGAACGGTCACCCCATTATACCGGCTCATCTTCAATACGAAAACAGCAGAGGAGCGCTGTACTGGTCCTTGTTCTCGGCGACAGGATTGCATTTAAGCCAGGCCTATCCGCTTATTATCAATGAATCGAAAAATATGTATGTGGACTACCAGTTGACTCCGGAGTGGAAAAACTATATTTCTTTTATGAACAAAGGTTTTAATCAAGGTCTGTTCGGCCAGGAATTTTACATTCAGAAAAACGAGCAGCGCGACGCCAAAATTATTAATGGCGAGTATGCTGTCGTGAATATGTGGCATCCGATTTCCGCCAATCTGGACAAGATCCGAAAAGAAGGCAAAACATACGACTGGCGATACTATCCTATTTTTGCCAATGAACTGGACCCGAGCTACCAGGATTCGGCTACCCAATACTTTCCGTTGACGACAAAATGGAATTCGAAAGTGATTAATCCGAAAAAAGTGTCCGAAGATATGATCCCGCAAATTTTGAACTGGATGGATTGGAACTATTCGACAGAAGCTGCTATTTTGCGCGCATGGGGTACGCCGGATATGTATACGGGCGAAGGAATGAACCGCCGGTACAAGCCGGAGTACAAAAAGGTCGAAGAATATAAATTGCTCGGCAAACAAGATCCTACGGGCGACGGATGGTATTATGGAATTCAGGGCCAGGATAACACGATGACGAACCCGGAAGTAGTTAGTGTAAAATTTCCGT
>NZ_BOVJ01000104.1 GCF_018403665.1 Paenibacillus cisolokensis | reverse complement strand
CCCGATCTTCCCTTCCGCGTCGATCGTCCCCGTCCCCGCCACCTTTATTCCGCCGGTCAGATCGCCATCCGTCAGCAGGTCGTAGATTTGCAGGGCGAACATAAGGCCGGCCGAAGGCCCGCCGATGCCTTCCGCCGCGATCGTCACCTTGTTTCCGGCCTGCAGCGGTTCGATGCGGCGAAGCTCCGTCAATCCGACGCCGCCGAGCGCGGCCGCCAAAGCTTCCGGTTCCGCCTCGCCGCCCGCTCCCGCCGCAAGCCGCACCTTCACCTGCGTGCGGACGCCGGCCCGCTCGACGGAAAAGACGACGCTGTCGCCGGCCTGCCGGTCGGACAGCGCAGCCGCCAGCGCCGCGGCGCTCCGCACCGCATCCCCGTCCGCGCTCCAGATGATGTCGCCGGCGCGCAAAGCGGCGTCCGGATCGCGGCTGTCGGTTACGACAAGCCGCTCCGGCACGATATCGTACGCGACGCCCGCAGTCCGGTATGCGGCTTCGATGGCCGCGGTCTGGGACCCCTGCATCGCAAACCGCAGCTTCTCGGCGAATTCCTCCATCGATTGGCCGCCGAGCACATCTTTCTTCCGGTACAATTCGCGGTCGCCGCTCCATGCCGAGCGGAACGCCGACCAGAAGCTGTCGACGCTGCTCATTTTGACCGTCGTCAAATAAAACGTTCCTTTCCCCGGCTCGTCTCCGCTCTCCACGCTTACGATCGGCTCGAGCGGCGCCGCCAGCCCCGGCTCGTAGACGACGAACGGCGTCGGCACGGCGATCAGCAGCCACAGCGCCGCGGCGGCGAGCAGCGCGACAAGCCCGAGCCTTCGCGCCGTCCCGCTCATAACCGACCTCCCTCCCATCGATTCGTATTCGCGAATTGCATCTGTGCTCTCCCCCCTCAAGCGCAGCGAGGTCTACCGTTCGGCTGTCCGTCGTATACATGTACTGATTGTCCGACTTTGCCGCAAAGGAGACACGTCATGGTCCGAACGATCCTGCTCGCTTGCACGTCTCTTTTTTCGTCGCTTCCATCGTCCGTCAGCCGGACGAAGCGTTTCAGGCATCGCTGCAAGGATTGTCCATATGGTGGAACCTCGTATTTCCGGGCCTGCTGCCTTTTCTCGTGCTCGCCGAGCTGATGGCCGCCTACGGGGTCGTGCAGGCGCTCGGCGTGCTGCTCGAGCCTGCCATGCGGCGGCTGTTTCGCCTGCCCGGCGAAGCCGGCTTTGCCGTTGCCGCCGGCTGGACGATGGGCAGTCCGGCCGGCGCAGAAGCGACGGCGGCGCTCAGGCGCCGGGCGGCGCTGTCCCGCGACGAAGGCGAACGGCTGCTGGCGCTCTCCCATATGCCAAACCCGGTATTTATGCTTGTCGTGGTCGGCGCCGGCTTCCTGCGCCGGCCGGAGCTCGGACTGGCCGCGCCGCGGCCGTATGGGGCACCGCCCTGGCGCTGGCGTTCGCGGCGGCGCATGTGCGCGGTTCGCGCCGGAAGCAGGCCGGCCCCGCCGCTGCGGAGACGGCCGCCATCGCCGGCCGGCCGCGGACGGAAAACCGCCGCGGCGGCGGAACGGCCGGAATTCCGGGCCGGCGTTCCGCTCCGCGGCGGCTGCTTGGCCGCGCCGCGCGCGCGATGGCCGACAGCCGGCGCGCGGACGGCAGAAGCTTCGGGCAGGCGCTGGGAGACGCGGTAACGGGCAGCGTGCAGAAGCTGATGGCCGTCGGCGGACTGATCATCGTCTGCGCCGTGGCCGTTCGGATGCTGCAGGATGCGTTCCCCGCGGCGTGGCCGTTCGCCCTTCCGGCACTGCTGGAAGGCCATATCGGCGCCTATGCCGCCGCTTCCTGGGACGGGCCCGGCGGCACGGCGTGGACCGTCGCCCTGCTGGCCGCCACGCTCGCCTGGGGCGGATTCGGCGCCATTCTGCAGGCGTCCGTTTCGCTTGCGAAAAGCGGCTTGCGGCTTTGGCCGCTCGTTGCCGCCCGTCTCGTCCATGCCGCCGCCGCATTCGCCGCCGTCATGCTGCTGTGGCGTCCGGCGGCCGCCGTCTGGACGCTCGCCGGCTTCGGCGAAATCGCGGCCTTCGCAAGCGGGACGGCCGCCATCCCCGCGGCGGTCCGGGCCGGCGATCTGCCTTCCGTCTGGCCCTTCGTGCCGATGCTTGTGGCGCTATGCGGTCTGGCGCTCGGGCTGCTCGCCCTCTGCTCGTGGCCCGCGTCGCGCTCGCGCGGCCGCTAGCGGCCATGCGCATGAACCGCCTGCCGCCGCCTCGCGAAACGATGCGGCATTTTTACGATACGAGTATAGAAATGGTTGTTTGCGATTCAATCGGAATATTTTTGCGCCAGCGCGCGTTCGACCTCCGGCGGCACCAGCTCGTGAATGGGGCCGTTGAACTTGGCGATCTCCTTCACCATGCTGGAGCTCAAATACGAATATTTGGGGTTGGTCATCATAAAGATCGTTTCAATTTCCCCGTCCAGCTGATGGTTCAACGACGCCATCTGCAGCTCGTACTCGAAATCGGTAACCGAACGGATGCCCCGGACGATGACCTGCGCCTGCCGCGAGCGCATGAAGCGCACGAGCAGATCGCGGAAGCCGTCGATCGTCACGTTGGGCAAATCGCGCGTCACCTCGGCAAGCAGCTGCTTGCGCTCCTCTATCGTAAACAGCGGATTTTTGCTCGTATTGTTCAGTACCGCCACGATGAGGCGATCGAATTGCTTCGCCGCCCGCCGGATAATATCGAGATGGCCGTATGTGACCGGGTCGAAACTGCCCGGATATACGGCGATTCGCTGGGACTGCTGCTGTTCATTCGGTTGCATGTTCGCGTCCTCCCCGCGCGCCCCGGTCCGCCCGGTACGTATAGATCGTAACCGCCGTTTCCCCGTAGCGCGAATGCTTCTGTTGAATAAATGGTCCTGCCTGTTCCGGATATGTATGCGCGGAATCGTGCTCGACGACGATCGATGCGCCATCCTCAAGCAGTCCGAGCTTGTCCATCTCCCCCATAACCTTGTCCATATCGGTCATCCGGTATGGCGGATCCAGAAATACGAGACGAAACTCCAGGCCGCGCTTTCCGAGCGCTTTGATCGCACGGTCCGCGTCGTTGCGGTAAATTTCGGCCCGGTCCGCCATGCCGGCCGCCTCCACGTTGCGGCGGACGACATCGACGCTCTGCCGATCGCGATCGACGAACACCGCCCGCTCCGCTCCCCGGCTGAGCGCTTCGATGCCGAGACCGCCGGTGCCGGCGAACAGGTCGAGCGCCCAACCGCCGTCAAAATACGGGCCGATCATGCTGAAGATCGCTTCCTTCACCTTATCCGTCGTCGGCCTTGTATTCATGCCGGGCACCGCCCGAAGCGGCCGCCCTTTCGCCGTTCCCGCGATGACTCTCACGTTGAGCTTTTTCCCCTTTCATCGGCGATTTCGCTTCTGCTATCGTACCACACTTTTCCCGGCTCGCGAAAGCCGGGGCATGCGCATTTCCCCGCTCCCGAACCGGACGAACGGGCAGCGGCAGCCGGCCTGTCCCCAGTCATGGCGCGTCGCCCGGCCGCCTATATATAAACGAAGGAATGCGCCCGAACGGCTTCCTTTCGGATCCGAACGGCGGCGGCAACGGCGCATACGGGAGGAGTGGTGGCGATGGATTGGGGGACACGTCTGTTTCGTTCGATGCTGCTCGGACTGGCAGGCAACCGGCTGGCGGAATCGTTGTCCAACCGGTACGGAATGAAGCTCGGAGCGGGGCGGTTCGTAGCCGGCGAAACGCTGGAGGAAGCGCTGGAGAAAATCAAGGCGCTCAATGCCAAAGGGATCGCGGTGACGGTCGATCATCTCGGGGAGAGCGTCCGCGACCCGGCGGAAGCGGACAATTATCGGAACGAATATTTGCGGCTTGTCGACGCGATCGCCCGGGAAGGCGTGACCGGCAACGTCTCGCTCAAGCCGACGCAGATGGGGCTTTCGCTCGATCGCGGCGCGTGTCTGGGACGGATCCGCGCGATTGCCGAAGCGGCAAGCCGGCACGGCATGTTCGTCCGCCTCGATATGGAGAACAGTCCGTATACCGCGGCAACGATCGATCTCGTACGCGCTCTGCGGCGGGAAGGCTTGCCCAACGTCGGCACGGTCATCCAGGCCTATCTGTACCGGAGCGGGAAAGATGTCGTCGAGTTGACGGCCGAAGGTGTCAACCTGCGCCTCGTGAAAGGCGCTTACAAGGAACCGCCGCGCATCGCCTTCCCGAATCGCCGGGACGTCGACGCCAATTTCCGGCAGCTTATCGGGACGCGTCTCGACTCCGGCGTCTATACGGCGGTGGCGACGCATGACGCCGACATTATCGATTGGACGAAATGGTATGCGAAGCGGAAGCGGATACCGCGCGACCGCTTCGAATTTCAAATGCTGTACGGCATCCGCACGCCGCTGCAGGAAGAGCTCGCCCGGGAGGGCTACACCGTGCGCAGCTATGTGCCTTACGGCCGAATGTGGTACCCGTATTTCGTCCGCCGCCTGGCGGAGCGGCCCGCCAACGTCGGCTTTATCGTCCGAAATCTGCTCGCGCGCCGCTGATACGAGCGATGTCTGCCTCCTGTCTTTGGCCGAACGATCGCGCGAACATGAAATTTTTAAACATTTTTGGGGATGCCGCGTATAAAAAAAACCTTTCCGGTTCATCATGTAATTAGCGGCGTCGAAAGATGCCGTAGACAACCGCGGAGAAGACTTACGTTTCCCCATAAGCTCTTCGTCCGGTTTCTCCTCTCCCATGAAAGGGCGTCCCGAAAGGGGCGCCCGAATTTTTTGCTTATTCGCTTGATTTTACTGATACTTACAGTGTACCGGCAATTTCGACTTAGGCCGCGGGGTTACGAATTTAATTAACCTGGAGGGGATGCTTGAGAGATGATTGATGGGATGTGCCATTACAATAACTTACCGATGATTAATAAGAACGGCGGGTTAGTGAATTTTCTTGGTTGAGGGCAAGGATATTCTCCCCTCCCATTTCAGTCAATAAGAATGGTTTAGACTAAGGTCTATAGCTGAAAAAGCATGTATGAACTTGGCGTTAAAGTAAATTTCAACGTTACGGACGAAGCCCCGCAAGCCGCTAAGGCCGCGAGGCTTCGTCTTATTGAACAGGCCGGCCGGAAGCCGCCGTCAGCCGTCCGCCCCTTCCAGCCCGTAAAACCGCCGGCCGTTGCGCAGCAGCGCCGCCGCCGTCTCTTCGGCCGAAAGCCCTTTGATCGCGGCGATATGCCGGACAACGTCCGCCGTCATCTCCGGACGGGTCTTGCGGCCGGCCATCGACCCCTCGAACGGCCACGGGCCGTCCGTCTCGGTCATGATCAGTTCGAGCGGATATCGCCGGACAAGCTCCCGAATGTCGGGCTCGTATTCGACGTCCGGCGTAACCGATATATAGAAGCGCCGGGCGGCCAGAAGGGCGATCGTTTCGTCCGAACCCTTGAACCAGTGGAAATGGGCGCGGCGGACGCCGTGCCGTTCCAGCAGCGCGCACGCCTTGTCCGCATCCTCGTATACCGCATGCAGCGCGATGGGGCGATCCAGCTCGGCGGCGAGCGCCGCGAACCGGTCGAGCAGCCGGATATACGGCGCTTCGTCGAACCGCCTGCCGCCTCCTTCCGCTTCGGTGCGCGTGTAATAGGGCAGCCCCACCTCGCCGATCGCGAACGGCTCCCCGGCGTTATGCCGGGCGCGAATCCAGGCGAACAGCCGCTCTTCCGTCTCCGCATCCGGCAGCGGCTGCTCGGGATGCCAGCCGTAAGCCGGATGAACCCGTCCCGGATAACGGCGCGCCAGTTCCGCGTTGCGCATGCAGGAAGCAAGATCCATCGACACCGCGACGACATGGGCGACGCCGTGTGCAAATGCGCGTTCGAGCAGCGGACCGCGCTCGTCTTCGTCGTACAGGTCGACGTGCAGATGGGCGTCCATCCAGACGAGCGGCCGCTCCGCCACGCCCGGTACGCCCGACGCCCCCGCCGTTTCCGGCTTTTCGGGCTTTTTCGGCGAAGCCGCGGCCACGCCCGCCTCCGGCGTCCCCGGTCTCGCCTCCGCTCCCGCCGCTTGCGGCTTGCCCGACGCTCCCGCTTTCTCCTCGTATGCCTTGACGCTCATCGCGCTCCCTCCCCGACTTCTCCGTACGCTTGCAGCCGTTCGTAAATGTCCTGCTTGATCGCATTGAATTCCGGCGACGTCCACAACGCTTCATCCCGCGGACGCGGAAACGGCACCTTCCGCTCGTAAATCACGGCGGCCGGCGAAGGCGACAGCACCAGCACGCGGTCGGACAGGAGCAGCGCCTCCTCGATGCTGTGCGTGACGAACAGCACCGCGCGGCGGTTTTGCTCCCAGATCGACAGCAGCCAGCGCTGCATTTTAAGCCGCGTCAGCGCATCGAGCGCGCCGAAGGGCTCGTCCAGACACATGAGCGGCTGCGGCGCCAGCAGCGCCCGCAGAAACGATACGCGCTGCTGCATGCCGCCCGACAACAGATGCGGATACGTTTCGGCATAATCGCCAAGGCCGATGCGCGCGAGCCATTCCCGCGATTGCGTCCGCGCCTCCCGCCGGGGCACGCCGGCGATTTCGAGCGCCAGCTCGACGTTGGCCGCGACCGTCCGCCAGGGCATGAGCGACGCTTGCTGGGGCATGTACGCGATAAGCCCCCGCCGTCCGTTCGCCGGTCTGCCGCCGATGCGGATATCCCCGGCGTCAGGCCGCTCGAGTCCGCCGATCAGCCGGAACAGCGTCGTCTTCCCGCTGCCCGACGGGCCGATCAGCGAGACGAATTCGCCCTCGTTCACCGTCAGCGATACGCCGCCCAGCACTTCGCGGGACGTTTTTCCCCGGCCAAAGCTTTTGCGCAGACCGGCGATTTCGAGCGCCGGCACAGCATCCTTCATTTCGGCCGCCCCCCTTCGTCTCCGCCAGCCGGACGCCAGCGGATGAACAGCCGCTCCGCAGCGGCAGCGGCAGCGAACAGCGCGAGGCTCATCGCCACGACGAGCGCCACGGCCGCGAACACCCGCGCCGGCTGAAAGCCTTTGGACGACAGCAGCATGAAATAGCCGAGTCCTTTCTCCGCCCCGATCCACTCCGCGATGACGCCGCTCATCACGCTGTAGGTGGCGGCGATTTTCAGCCCCGAAAACAGATACGGCATCGCATTCGGCAGCTCCAGCTTCCACAGCATCTCCCGCTTGTTCGCGCCGATCATGCGCATATATTCGGCCAGATGCGGATCGCTTTGCGCAAGGCCCGTCAGCATCGCCACGCATACCGGGAAAAAGCAGACGAGCGCCACGAGCAGCACCTTGGGAAGCAGCGTAAAGCCGAACCAGATCAGAAACAGCGGGCCGATGACGATAATCGGGATATTTTGCGACAGGACGAGCAGCGGATAGAGCGCCGCCTTGACGCCTGGCAGCAGATGCAGCAAGGCGGCGAGCGCAAGGCCCGCCGCCGTTCCCGCAGCGAAGCCGATCAGCGTCAGCTGCGCCGTTGCCGCCGCGTGCTCCAGCAGCCGCGGTGCGATCGCCAGCGCCTCCCGCGCAATGGCGAGCGGCGACGGCAGCAGCCACGGCTCGATCAGCCCGAGATCGGAGACGAGCTGCCAAGCGGCCAGACCGAGCAGCGACAGCGCGGCCGGCGGCCAGATGACACGCAGCGTTCCTTTATTTCCCATCGGGATATTTCTCCAACAGCCGGTCCATCGAGGCGCCGGACGGATTGTAATAGATCTTGACCTGCGAGATGACGGACGGACAACCGAGCTCCGCCATCGCCTCGCTCATTCGTTCGACAATGCCGAGCAGCTCGCCGAGTTCCCCTTCCATCGTCGTCTCCAGCGGGCCGACCCGGTACGGCACCCCGGACGCCTTGATGATGTCGATCGCCCGGTCGACGTACGGATAGACGCTTTCCCCTCCCGGCGTCGTCGGCAATATTTGGATGCTTACCAGCGCATTCGCCATCGGTTGCTCTCCCCTTCACCTGAAAATATGAACAGCCGCGGGCAGCGGCGCGGGACCAACGAGCCCGTGCGCGCCGCTGAACCGCGGCGGTCAGCCCGGCAGGAAGTCGTTCGTGAACGCCTTCTCCGCTTCGAGCTCCTTCTCCAGCAGCTTATGTTCGTACATCCACTCGGCATACTTTTGCCAAACTTCGAGCTTCTGTTCGCCCCAGCGGGGAGCATCGTCGCGATACTTCGGACTGAGCCACGTCTGGCTGGCGCGAACGAGCTCCGCGTTGAGATCCGGTTCGGCGGCGATCAGCACTTCGGCCGCTTCCTCCGGATTGTCGATCGCGAATTCGTATCCTTTCGCCGCGCCCGCCAGGAAAGCCTTGACAAGCTCCGGCTTTTCCGCGATCAGCGACTCGCTCGTCGTCAGCACCGGCGTATAGTAGTCCAGCTTGTCGCTATAGTCCGCGACATAGAGGATGTCCAGCTTCTCGCCGCGCAGCTCCGCTTCGATTCCCGTCCAGGCATAGAAAATCCAGGCGAAATCGATGTCCCGCTTCACGGCCGTAAAGAAATCGGCGTTGCCGATGTTAACGATATCGACCTTGCTGACGTCCGCGCCCTGCTCCTCCATAATCGAGGCCAGCATCGCTTCTTCCACCGGCGAACCCCAGCCGCCGTACTTTTTGCCTTCGAAATCTTTCGGCTCCTTGATATTTTTGTCGGCGGGAGCGGCAAAGCCCGACGTGTTGTGCTGGATGACCGCCGCGATCGACACGATCGGCACCCCTTGCACGCGCGCCAACGTCACGCTCTCCTGATAGCTCACGCCGAATTCGGCCGTCCCTTTCGCCACCATCGCGTCCGCGCCCGCTTCGCCCGGCTGTACGATTTCCACATCGAGCCCCTGCTCCTTGAAGAAGCCTTTGTCCCGCGCCACATAGAGCCCCGTATGGTTCGTATTCGGCGTCCAGTCGAGCACAAGCTGCACTTTCGTCAGCTCCTTCTCCTGCGGCTCCCCCTCTCCCGTCTGCGCTTCCGGATCTTTGGCGCCTCCGGACGAGCCGCACGCGGACAGCAGCAGCGCGAGCGCGATGGCCGCGATCCCCCATTTTCGGCTGAAGCGTCTGTCTGTTTTCATGATGATTTCTCCCCTTCTTTTACCGGTCCTAACGACCTGTCATCCGTTCACGCAATCGCACAGTCCGAAGGCCGAAACGGAACCCGTGCGCTAGCCCGTTCAATAAAAAAACGCCCTCCGTCTGGAGGCGTCCGAATGCCGTACGCGTGCGTCCGCACGAGCAACCCCGGCTTACGCGCGGCAACGCGCAATCAATAAATCAGTTCCTACGCTGGCATTATCCAGATCAGGTATACGGGTCGGGATTTGTTGCGCACGCAAGCGGAATCCCCTCTCAGCCGGCCTCTCCAGCTCCCCGGTGCTATGCGGTTGTGAACAGCTGATTTCTATTATAGCAGAAGGCGGCAAAAAAGCTACCGCGATTTCCCCGACCCTATGCTTCGAATCCAGGCCAGCACGTCGGCGCAGTACGGCTCATCTTTGTAATACTCCATAAAAATATCTCTGCGATTCCCCATACCGGCCGCCAGCCGAGCCGCGACCTCGCTTTCGCGCTGTCCAGCTGCAGCATATGCGCCTCATGCGGTCCCGCGTCGACGGCGGCCGCGGCGCTCACGGGCGCCAGCGTTCCGAGCCTGGCGCACAGCCTTTCGGCTAGCTCGATACGACTCCTTCGGCAGGCTGGTATGGACTGTTTCCAAGGAACAAAGGATTGTTTTTCATCTTGTCCCGCATAATCCGGCATTTGTCCGCGAGGCATTCGCACAAGCATTAATTCCCAGTGCCCGTATACTATTGTAAGTCCAACCGAAAGGAGAGAACCAGATGTACTGTCGACCTTTTTGTCCGGACGCCGCCGTTTACGATCCGCCGCGCCGAATATACCGCGATATTTGTCACCCGCAGCGCGTCCATGTCATTCATCCGATTGAAATCGTAAACCGTCACCACTGTATCCCGGTTTATCATCACCGCTACGTTTATTCCGTGCGCGACCAAGTTGGACCTTACGGTCCGGTCGGCGGCACGCAGGGGGTCCGGGGAGCGCAAGACATACGCCGCTCGCGCGGATTCCACAAATCCTACGGTTCGAAAAACTGAGGTAGCGGTTGCCGTTCGCGTACACTTTCGCGTTGCGAAAAGGGCGGTTCGCTGTCCCTTTCTGAGTGGGCTATTTCGGTTCAAAGGCCCGCCCGGCATATGCCGGGCGGGCCTTTTCTCCGCCCGCTTCCGCCTTTTGGCGTTATTTTTTACCACTTGCATAGCGAACGTTTGTTCGTTATATAATAATGAATGCCCAGTACCTCATAGTCAGGGGGAACCGGAATGCCGCAATCTCCTTTGCCAACGGAAGAGGAGCTGCTTCTGGTCAAAGAGTCCCTGATCATTCCGGTCATGCTCGATGTGCTGGAGCGGGACATTGCCGCCGTCGGTTCCGGCGGCTTTACGTTTCCTTCCCTTTATGCAGCCGTCCTGCGCCGGATTCAGGAAGGGGTGATCCGAAGACAACATGAGCTGAACGGCGAATTGAAATCCCGCAGCATCCAAGTATACGGGACGCGCCGCACCCGGTTTTCGCTGTCGGCCCGGTACCGGTGCCGGGGCTACGAGCACCGCATGGTGCTGCTCTGGGATCTGATCCGGGCGGAAATGGAAATCGGACTGGCGGACCGTCTGAACATCCAGATTGAAGGCGGAGATTGACAAATGAACAGCAGCGAGAAGCGCGTCATTTTCCTTGCGGACTGCCAATCTTTCTACGCATCGGTTGAGAAAGCGGCCGCTCCCTGGTACCGCGATCAACCGCTCGTCGTAGCCGGGGATCCCGAACGGCGGAGCGGCATCGTGCTCGCCGCCTGCCCGCTGGCGAAGAAGTTCGGCATTGTAACGGGGGAAGCGTTGGGCCAGGCGCTGGCCAAATGTCCGGATTTGGTCGTGCGCCGGCCGAGGATGGAAACGTACATTCGCGCTTCCATGCAAATTACGAACATTTTGGAGTCGTATTCCGATCTGGTGGAGCCGTTTAGCATCGACGAGCAGTTTATCGACGTTTCGGCCAGCCTGGCTCATTTTCAATGCACCCCGCTCGAGCTCGCCCGGCATATCCAGATACGGGTGCGCAACGAAACGGGCATTTATACCCGCATAGGGATCGGCGAAAACAAGATATTGGCCAAAATGGCCTGCGACAATTTCGCCAAAAAGAACGAAACGGGCGTGTTTCAATTAACCCGCGACAATATGGAAGAGCTTTGGGCCCGCCCGACGGACTGCCTGTTCGGCGTCGGCACCCGCACGATGAACCATCTGCGGCAGATCGGGATCGACACGATCGGCAAGCTCGCCCGCACGCCGCTGCCCGAGCTGAAGCGGAAAATGAAAACGTATATGAAGAAGCAGTGCGATATATGGAGCGAAGTGATGTGGCGGACGGCGAACGGCTACGACGATTCGCCCGTAACGCCCGACGCCTTCGACCGGCAGAAAGGGATCGGCCGCCAGACGACGCTGCCGTACGATTACCAAAATCCGGACGATATCAACGTCGTCCTTTTGGGTATCAACATTAAAATATGTGTGCATAAAACTCAAAAGCCTTTAATCGCTTGGAAAAACAGTGTTTTTCGGGCAGTTTAATATCGAGCATAAATAAATATTGAGCATAATTCTGTCTATTTATGCTCAATTTTGCGGGAAGGTGTCGAATGAGGAGTTAGGCGGGAGGCTGATTGTATGACACAAGCGCCCTTGGAGACTGAAGGAGACCTCCAATTGGTCAAAGAATACATTTTACTCCCTATTCTTTTGGATGTGTTGGAAAGGGATATTAAAGCATTAGGGACAGTAAAGCTAAAGATGGACGTTGTATATGTAAAAGCCTTAAGATCTGCGCAAGATCTAATCACTGCAGACGTTACGTTGCTTCGAAAAAAATGCGCGGCAGAGGAATAAAAGTGTATGAGCAGCGGCGCACCGAGTTGTGCATCGAGGCCCGTTATTTGTGCAGGGGGTATCAACATAGGTTCACTATGCTTTGGGGTTTGGTGAAAGCGGAGCTTTACAAATACTTAAGTAAATATCTGAACGTCGACTTAAGGAGTAGCCTATGAAAAGCGATAACAAAGGTCGAATCGTGATGTTGGCCGATTGTCAGTCATTTTACGCAAGTGTTGAAAAAGCCGCCCACCCTGAGTACGCAGATCAACCTGTCGTTGTTGCAGGAGATCCGGCCCGTCGATCCGGAATTATCCTTGCCGCGTGTCCCCTTGCCAAGCAACATGGTATTACTACCGCAGAACGGCTAGGAGAGGCACTTGCAAAATGTCCCGATCTAGTGGTCATTCGCCCACGCATGGAGGAATACATCAAGGTATCCTTGCAAATTACGGAAATTTATCAATCTTACACTGACTTGGTAGAACCGTACAGCATAGATGAACAGCATTTGGATGTCACGGGAAGTTTACGGCTTTTTGGCGACCCCCATGAGATTGCTAAGAGTATTCAGGATAAAGTCATGAAAGAAACGGGAGTTCGTGTACGCATTGGAATTAGTGAAAATAAAGTGCTCTCCAAAATGGCATGCGATAATTTTGCTAAACGAAATCCGTCAGGCATTTTCCACTTGCCTGTGGAAGATCTGCAAGAAGTGCTTTGGCCGTTGCCGATTCATCAGATGTTTATGGTGGGCTCCCGGATGTGCCGGCATTTAACGAGCATGGGGATATATACAATTGGCCAGTTGGCTCAGACTCCTCTGGCAAAATTAAGATCCAAGTGGGGAGTGAATGGTGAAGTTCTGTGGCTCATTGCCAACGGTAAAGATAATTCCCCGGTAACTCCAGGTTCACACGATTTGCAAAAAGCAATCGGCCATCAGATGACCCTTCCATTCGATTATCGGGAGTTTGACGACATCATGGTTCCCCTGCTTGAACTCTCGGAGTTAGTATGTCAACGAACCCGAATGAAAGGCTATATGGGCTCGGTGGTCTCGGTAGGTTGTCAGGGAGCAGATTTTGATCACCCTTCTGGCTTCTACAGACAAATGAAATTGCCCGACCCAACGAATCTCACGGATGAGGTTTTCCATGCAGCGAAAAAACTATTTAAACGACATTGGGATGGGTTGCCCATTCGAAAAATCGGGGTTACTCTAAGTCAATTGGTAAGCGATCAAGAATATCAGCTTACTTTATTCAATGACCGCGAGGCAAAGTTAGCGTTGGAAAGAACCACTGACCGAATTAAAGAGAAATACGGAAGTACCGCGATTATGAGGGCCTCTTCTTTAAAAGCTTCGGGCCAAGCGCGGGATCGAGCGCAAAAATTGGAGGACATTATAAATGAGTAAAAAACTGCAAGGAAACGGTCTATTCGAATCGTCCAGAATGATGCTTCCGGAACACAAGGAGGCTTACATCCTGCACCAGCAGAACTTGCGAAAGAATCCGCCGCCACAATTAGATGATCAAGAAATGGAACGGATATCCATGCTCATTGCTGAATCAATGCAGCTCAGGAAAGAGGTAATTTTAGTATTATTCGGTGAATTTAATGTAACGGAAATAACAGGAGTCGTGACAAAAATTGATCTACAACAAAAAACATCAAATTCACCCATGGCAATGATTTTCGCTGGATAAAGGTATCGGACATTATTGACGGTATGTGGAAATGATTTGTAATAAGGAAAACTTGAAGAGCTATCCTTAAAAGTCATCGCAGATGGCTTCCGGTATAGCTCTTTTTTACTGAAATATGCAAAGATCTGAAAGGAGCCAATAGATACAGAGGAATTAATTACTGGTGATAGAGGGAAATAAAGTCTTAGACTGACTACCGGCGTTAAGCTAAATAATTTAATGGCCTATTAATCTCCTTGAAGTCCAAAATGTATTGACAAGAGAATCTAAAACAGTTTACGTTTCTCTTAATATAGAAAATGGAGGAAACCCTATGGCCGGTAACAAAGTAATTAACCAGCATACCGTATCCCAAAGCTATCTTCGCTTTTTGCGAACAAGGCCGAACAGATTTACGTATTTGACAAGCTACAGAAAAAAACCTTTCCAACTCATATCCGTAACGTCGCAAGCGGCAGATATTTTTACGATTTTCCCGAAGGACTTCCGCCAGATGAAGAAGGGGAACTTCCGGATCAAATTGTGGAGAAGTTCTTCGCCGAGATTGAAGGGGAATACCCAAAGAAGATCAATAAAATCATCGCCACGTATCACATGGCACATCCAGATAAAGTATACAGTATGCCCGCATTTTCTCTTGAGGATAAAATGGAGATAACAGGGCTTATCACCCTGCAAATCTTACGGACGAAAGAGTTTAGGGCAGGGCTTGTAGAACTACATGAAAAATTCACCAAGTCACTGTTGGATCGTTTTATACAGGAAGATGAGTCCGAATTTGACCCAGATAGCTACGAATTAAAAATCAAGAACGAATTTTACTCGGTCCTGCAAGCGCAGCAACTCGCTAACCCAGAGTTTCTAGATAGTATGACGCAAACACTGATGAATCATATTTGGGTAGTTTTTGTAAATTTAACCGACTTGCCCATCTACACATCCGACACCCCGATTGTCAAACACGCCAATAAAGATGACAAATTCATCAGCTATGGCGGATACGCTTCGGAAGGAATTGAGATCCATTATCCGCTCAATAGTAAATTTGTATTAACCTTAATGGATCGCAGATATTTTAAGGACATGGAAGCATTAGAGAACTGCTTTTTACCATTGGATAATGTTGAGAACATAAAATACCTAAACGGCCTACAGATCAGCCATGCTTATCGCCAGGTATTCTGTGCAGAAGACAAATTTGATATGGCGTTCGATTATTGCAAACAGTACCCAGATGCTTGCGAAGAAGCTAAAAACCGTGTAAGTGTTCATGCATTCGGACGCAAGTATTAAAAGAAAGCTACCTTTTTTGGCCTAAAATAGAAAGGTTATTCAGTGGGTGGCTCGGCTCCATTTATTAATTGAAGTATCGAGGAACGTTAGTTCAACAAAACGGTAGCAGTGTAGGTCTTTATTTTCTAGTCCATGGCTGTTGCTGTTCTTACTTCAAGGGTCAGTCTAATACTTATTCTTCTGGAACTGACAGATTTGTAATTCGTAAAGCAGCGATTGATCAATCTCTTCGGTCTAATACTTTATTTTCCGGTATCAACTGGATCTCGATCCTGAATATTTTAGAACCAGCGAAGTTGATACTACCCGCAAAGTAGATATATATAGGGAATCATTTTCTGCTCTTCGAGGACTCCGCCTTGGCTTCGTCGTTCCGAAGGCTGATGATCGCCAAACAAAAAAGCGTGCCATAACGCTGCACGCCTTTTCTGTAATTTTAGCAACCTTCGGCAAGAAACTTTTCGACACGCGACTTAATCGCGTCCCGAACCGCTCGAAATTGGCTCATGATTTCTTCCTCGGTGCCGGTTGCCTTGGCTGGATCATCGAAGCCCCAATGCCATTTCACGACGTTTTTATTCGAAATCACCGGACAATGTTCGTCTGCATGGCCACATAACGTAATCACATAGTCAGCCCGATTCAAAATCTCCGGATCGATAACATCCGATGTATGACCGCTAATATCGACGCCAGCTTCCTTCATCACCTGGACGGCACGCGGATTCAGCCCATGTGCCTCCAACCCGGCGCTTTTTACTTCGTACCGATCATTACCGAGCGCCTTCAACCAACCATCCGCCATTTGGCTGCGGCAAGAGTTTCCCGTACAAAGAAAATAAACGAGTTTTTTGTTATCTGACATGATGATTCCTCCTGTTTATGTTAAGCTGCTTCCTTCGAAAAATACTTTCGCTGAAATCGGAGCGCGACGTTGACCAAGGCAATCATCACAGGGACTTCTACAAGAGGTCCGATCACGGCCGCAAATGCAGCGCCGGAATGAATTCCAAAGACCCCAACGGCAACAGCGATTGCCAGCTCAAAGTTATTCCCCGAGGCGGTAAATGCCAGTGTAGAAGTCACCGGATAATCAGCTCCGGCTTTTTTGCCCATGAAGAACGAAATCAGGAACATAACGACAAAGTAAATCAATAGCGGAATCGCGATCCTCACGACATCCAAAGGCAATTGGATGATCATCTCGCCTTTCAGCGAGAACATGACGATAATCGTAAACAGCAATGCGATAAGTGTAATGGGACTGATTTTCGGAATAAAGACCGTTTTGTACCAGGATCGCCCTTTTGCCTTCACAAGCGAATAGCGCGTAATCATCCCGGCCAAAAACGGTATCCCTAAATAAATAAACACGCTCTTGGCGACTTCGGCCATCGTAATATCAACAACGACGCCCTCCAACCCGAACCATCCCGGCAAAATCGTAACAAAGATATAGGTGTAGACAGAGTAAAACAAAACTTGAAAGATCGAGTTGAAAGCAACGAGTCCCGCCGCGTACTCGGCATCCCCTCTGCACAAATCGTTCCAAACGATAACCATTGCAATACAACGGGCTAAACCGATCATAATCAGGCCGACCATATATTCCGGATAGCCTTGGAGAAAAATAATAGCCAAGAAAAACATTAAGATCGGGCCGATAAGCCAGTTTTGAATCAATGAAATGGTTAACACTTTGCCATTTCGAAAGACACGGCCGATTTCTTCGTATCGTACTTTCGCCAGCGGCGGATACATCATTAAAATGAGGCCAAGCGCAATCGGTATCGATGTGGTTCCAACTTGAAATTCATTCAAACCGGCGACAAAGTTAGGAAATACGTAACCCAAGCCAATTCCTATCGCCATCGCAACAAAAATCCATAACGTCAAATAGCGATCCAGAAATGAAAGTCGCTTTTTCTCTTGTTTACTCACTTGCTGTACACCCCCTTTACTCGCATATAACCGTTAGTCCTTGTTGCTCCAATTCCCGCAGCTCCTCGGATAGATCAGGCAAATGGGACAAAGCATAACGAATTTCCTCTAGCCGCTTTTCATTAATCGAATAGAACACCCATTGCCCCTTTCGCGTTTCGCGGACCAGTTCAGCCGTTTTCAGACGGCTTAGATGTTTAGAAATGGCTGGCTGAGAAATGTTAAAGATAGGAACCAGTTCACATACACAGCAATCGCGAATCCGGAGCAAAGAAAGGATTTTCAGCCTTGTCGGATCGGCAAGAGCTTTCAGAATATCCGCTATCTTTTCAAATTCCATTGTCATGATGATCACCTCACATGAAACCATATAACCATATTGTTATTTATGCATGATGAAAAGTCAATATTGAAATTTGTACGTCCTTTCACAGCTCATTTTCCGGATACAAGTAAATCAATACTTGCAAATTGCAATCAAATGTTTTATAACTGTTTCATGAGGTGAAGCACCGTGGAAAATGTACGTGAACTATTTCAAATCATGACTCGACGCTTTGGCTTTCTAAATAAAAACTGCTGTTCTGCCGGTGGCTGCGACATCTCCTTAATTCAAAGCCATATCCTTTACGAAATTGATCGCCAGCATAAGCCGTCCATCCAGCAAGTAGCAGAGGCATTAGGGACAGATATAACGACATTCAGCCGACAAGTCCAATCGTTAATCAAGATGAAATTAGTGAAGAAAACGCCCGATCCAGACGACCGGAGGGTAAATCTGCTTTCCCTAACGACGGAAGGCAAGTATGTTGCGGCGTCGATTGACCAACAAATGAACGACTATTTAAACGAAATCTTTTCGCACATGAACGATTTTGAAAAAGATACCGTCATTCGCTCGATCAAGCTATTAAACGAAGCGATGGCGAAATCCGGCCAATGCTGTTCAACCCCTTCTAGAGGGTGATCTTTTTCTATATTACTTGCATATTGCAAGTAATTTGAGGAGGAATTGGAATGTCAGCGATTTTCGATGCAATCGTTATCGGGGGTGGGCAAGCCGGTCTTGCTTCCGGATATTACTTGAAGAAGAACGAGCTGCAATTTTTGATCCTGGAAGCAAGCGAGCAGGCAACCGGTTCTTGGCCACATTATTACGATAGTCTGAAGCTGTTTTCGCCAGCTCGTTTATCATCATTGCCGGGCATGAAGATACCCGGAGTTGCAACCCACTACCCATTGCGAAACGAGGTGATCCTGTATCTAAAGGCGTATGCCCAGCATTTTGACTTGCCGATTCGCACCAACCAGAAGGTTATTGCCGTGGAGAAAAGCGATAACGGTTTTTCGATCCGAACGGCAGCTGGAGACGAATATCAGACGAGAACGATCATCAATGCGACAGGCTCCTTTCATAATCCCTATATGCCAGACATAAGCGGAAGGGAGGCCTTTCAAGGGGAAGTCCTCCACTCTTCATCGTATCGAAATCCGGATCGTTACCGGGGGCAACGAGTGGTGGTCGTCGGGCGCGGAAATTCTGCAGTTCAAATTGCGGTAGAGCTTGCCGACAGCAGCCATACATCGCTTGCCGTGCTTCGGCCTGTTCAGTTTACGAAAACAAAAGTACTCGGAATTGATCTGCATTTTGGATCAGAGCCGTCGGCTTCGATACCTTTCCATTCTGGCGATTTGGCAAAAAGCCTCCAAGTTCGAGCTCTGTTGCGGATTTGAACGATTACCGAGCAAGATTAAAGGCTGGGAAGCCGGATCAACGGTCCATGTTTACCTCCTTTTACTCCGAGGGCGTCGTGTGGCCAGACGGAACGGAAGAACCGGTACAAACCGTCATCTTTGCGACCGGGTATCGTCCCAATCTGACATACCTTCAGCCCATCGGGGCGCTTGATGCCGAAGGGAAACCGTTGCAGACAGCAGGAATCAGCCTTTCCGTTCCGGGACTGTATTATGTCGGTTTGGAAGGACAGCGTTCCTTTGCTTCCGCCACATTAAGGGGGGTGGGGCCGGACGCGAAATATGTTGTTCGCAAGCTACTGCGTTACCTGAAAAATCACCTTTAGGGAGGCTAGTTCCCATGAACTGAATTGGTTCGCCGCGGAATACCTTATGAAACAGGAGCAGCGTGAAATAGAGCGCTCGGCACGGGAAGCTTGGAAATGGCAAAATCCCACGGAGTTATCGAGCCGCTTCCTTCGGAGACGGCAACTCACGATAGCAAACAAAGCAGCTTGTTGTACCCCTAGCTGCTGCTGATTTGATAAAAAAGTTGAAGGAGAGATGATCCATGAACCAAGTAAAGAATGATCAAATTCGTCAAAATGTACGCAGTCGTTATAAGGAAATCGCCTTGCAAGAAGTGGAGCCGGGTTCGTGTTGCTCGCCAGCTTCAAGCTGCTGCGGAACGGCCAATGACGTTTCTTCGCAGTTGGGCTATTCAACCGAAGAATTAACGGCTGTTCCGGACGGTGCAAACCTTGGTCTTGGTTGCGGTAATCCGCAAGCCATTGCGGAGCTTAAGCCGGGTGAAGTGGTATTGGACCTAGGCAGCGGCGGCGGTTTCGATTGTTTTCTGGCGGCTCGGCAAGTCGGGGAAACCGGCTATGTGATCGGGGTCGATATGACGCCGGAAATGGTGAGCCGCGCGCGCAACAACGCCGCGAAAGGCGGGTTCACGAACACGGATTTTAGGCTGGGAGAAATCGAGCATTTGCCGGTCCCGGATCAAACGGTGGATGTTATCATTTCCAACTGCGTCATCAATCTTTCGCCGGATAAACAGCAAGTGTTTGATGAAGCATTCCGCGTTCTGCGCTCCGGCGGGCGTTTG
The DNA here is from genome assembly GCF_018403665.1 of Paenibacillus cisolokensis. Taxonomy (GTDB): domain Bacteria; phylum Bacillota; class Bacilli; order Paenibacillales; family Paenibacillaceae; genus Paenibacillus_AH; species Paenibacillus_AH cisolokensis. The sequence goes on along the minus strand of NZ_BOVJ01000104.1, from coordinate 1,470 downwards.
GCCATTTCCGATGTCGTAACGACGGCAGAGCTTCCTGCGGAAATCAAAAACGACTTGGATGTTTTATATTCTGGGTGTATATCCGGGGCCTCGTCCGTTGACGAGCTGAAAACGATGCTTACGCAAAGTGGATTTAAGGATGTAGTGGTCGAGCCGAAAGAGGAATCCAGGGCGTTTATCAAAGATTGGGTTCCTGGATCGAAGGTAGAGGACTATATTGCCTCTGCCGTAATCAAAGCAATCAAACCGTAATGAATGTATAAACGTTCCACCTTTGAATAATCAAAGTGAATCGGTCAAAGCAGCTCTAGCAAACATGTCCGGAGCTGCTTTGTTCGTGCTCCCTGCATGCCTGATCATTCTATTTAAGGAAACACATCTAGGATCAATCAATTTCAATATCGATATAATGGCCACCTTTTCGTACATGCTCATGCATTCTTATATATTTTAAGGCATGCTGAATACCCTTTATTTTCCCTTGAAGAAAGAGATCATCAGGATCACGCTGAAGTTCCAAACCTAGTTCCAACAAGTATGATTCTAAATATTCTATAAGGTGAAAAATGATTGTTCTCCTTCCATATCTTTCAACCCCGATACTTATCTATTGCCCAACGTTCATTATATAGATTTTCAGCTTCTTCTATGGACATTTGATTCAGAAGCTGCTCAAACTCAAGAATGATCGCTGCTGCATCCATTGAATCAACATATCCAACTTTATCGAATGCAGCTATTAACGCACCTATCGCCAGTTTAATAGTAATCTGGTTGCTCAAAATATTAGTAAGAGCGTCTATAAACAATTCACTATTAGCAAACGCGGCTTTCTGGAGAAACGAATCATCATGCTTTAAAATGCCACATATGGATTCAAGATAATTTGTAAAGGTATCTCCACATGGGAGCTTTTGAATATGGCGATTTAAAATATCAGTTAAAAAAGCGACTTTCTCACCGTCATTTAATAATGACATGTTTATTCGCCCCCGTTACCTTAATATTTGGCAGTGTCCCGTCAAGTGGTGTAAAATGAATTTCTGCTGCATGACCCGGATTTACTTCTGCAAAAGCGTGGTGGATGTAAGAGGAAGTTGCTCCCATTTGACGATTTTCGCCATGGATTCGAGACTGAATAACGACGTGCGACGGTCCATTCATCTTGCTTCTCGATTAAGATGGCACCAATCAGTCGGATAACAGATTCCCATTTTGGAGAGATTCCTGTTGCGTCTGAACGTCGACGGATTTCGCGATTTAAACGCTCTAATGGGCTGAGCCTTTTGCATAATTTCGTTTTGAAGCCAGCTTCATAGGGAGTCCTCAACTAGCAGCAGTTAATTCCTGGCTTTAACGTTTAAAAATCCTGAAACCGTGATCCATCAAATCGAAATTGTGAGATAATAGAAGGAAATGAATGATTGATGGAGAAAAAGTAGGATAATAGCACTAGCGTTGCATCAAACA
>NZ_BOVJ01000103.1 GCF_018403665.1 Paenibacillus cisolokensis | reverse complement strand
GGAGCTTCACATTCGCACCTACATTCAGGGACGAAATTTTCGATAGTAATTTTTTCCTGTGATACATTCAATAATATATCACATATCCAACTTGCACCGGAATCAAAATTCAACAATAATTTCGAGGCTGCCCATTTCCTGAATAACTCGGAACCACCAAACGGTATAATACTCACTTCGAAGAATCCGAAACTCCCGCATGCTCCAAAGCGCACATCCAATCTTCCATGTAGAAAGCGATCTGCTCTTCCTGAAACAGCTTTCGTCCGATTCCGCTCATCGCTCTGCAAAGAGAGTCATCCCACACGGCTCCCATTTGTTTCAGCCGGTTGCATTCTTCATCGGAAAACCGGACGCCTTCCCGGTTGGAGCTGCGGCTTCCGGCTGCGTAGCTTTGAGAATCGAACCGCCATGGTCTGAACTGCCCTCGATATCTGGCCGCCAGCACATTCCCGATTTCGATCCCTTTCACGTCAAAATCGCCCGAATAGTACAGCGTACCGCACCTCGGGCCTTCCTGGACGTACCGATCCAACAGTCGAAGCGCCGCGGCGCTTGCCGGACCGCTTGTGCAAAGCAGTGCGGGACCGTCGACAGAAAGGCGAAACGCTCCCCCCTTCTCCAGCCATCGCTCGGTCATATCGATCAACGTGGAAAATACAGCCGGATTCTCAACCACATACAGATCACCGGCAAACGGTACTTTCTTCATCCTTTCGATCTGTCGTAAAGACAGAATAGACAGCCCGCCCGACTCCCAAGGGATGAAAACATGAACGAGCGTCGAGATATCGTCGTCCGCAATGCCCGCGACCCGGTAAATCTCCCGTGACGCCAGACTGTCAGCTTCGATCGCCGACGCTTCCGGCTCTTCAATGGAGCTGTCGCGTTCCGGAGTACCTGCAGATTCTGATTCGAAATCAGAATCGGAATCTGAGCCGGCTATGGCTTCGGCACTGTCAGCGGCATTCACCGCTTGCCCCGTACGATCTACTTGGCTTATTAGGCCCATCTGGCCAATCTGGTCTGCGCGGCATCTTACTTCACTTTCTTGATCTTGTCCCGGTTCCGGCACGGCTCGCCGCGCCGATACACGCAGCGCCTGAAACAGCAACCGGCCAGCCGGGACGTTCCTGTCCAGCGCATGCGGGTTGCCCGTGGCGAGCGCGGCCAGCACCGGCAAACGGATCGGATGCAAACCGTCGCTCGGCGACGCCGGGTCGCTCCTGTCAAGCGAGCCGTCAAGACGCGAATCATCAGATCGCAAACCGCCCAGCAACGGCTCTATCGATTGCATCGAACTCTGCTCCAAACGCTGTTCCGAACCAAGATGTCTCGCCAGCAGCAAATTCCATGCCGCGGCAGCGTTCGCCAGCTCGCGCTCGGCATCCTGCGCGTATTGCCGCCACAGCTCCCGGAGCATCCGGTAACCGTCCGCCTTTCCCGCCTTCAATTGTTCGAGCCAATTCGCCACAACCGGATGAAGCAGCCCCTCCTCCCGCTCCAGCTTCCCTTTGACGATCCGGAACAACTCCTCCCATTCCTGCCGATCAAGCTGCTGCCGGTCCGATTTCGTCAGCAACGGTTCGCCGGTCAGCACCGCGTGCAGCTCTTCGATCGTCATCGCGAAGGCGGATTCCAGCAATTCCCGCTCGAACGCCGCAAGAGGAAGCCGGATGTCGCCGCCCGGTTTCACATTCCACCCCATGAACGAGTTCACCATTTCGCACTCTTCCGGTGTCGCATTGCGGACGACCGCGTTCCCTCTCGCTTTCCCGAAACTCGCGTAGCGATCCCATACCGCTTGCAGCGGCCGCTCGAAACCGGGGCGGGAGAAATAAGCTTTCGCCCGCTCCCCCCGGTCAGCCCGTAATCCGTTTGTCCGATCCTCTCTGTTAAATCCTTGAAAACCGTTCATGCCGTCACCCGCTTGCCCTCTGTCTAACCGCGTTATACACCGGACAATTTGCAAACGTCTGTCTTGCATCTAGCCCGAACTTCCGACTATGCGCCTTGACGACTGCCAGCCAGTCATCTAGCCGAGCGTTGCTGCAAATATGCAGCACATCCACCCGACTACTCTGTTCTGACGTTTTCCACATATTCCCGCCGCTTGCCGTTCCAACGGTAGCGGAACAATGTGACGAAATCGACGTCCTTCGGCCGGTATATTTCGTAAATCGCCAGTTTCGGAACCGTATCGAAGCAGCCCCACAGCACCTGGGACGTCATCATATAGTCGAAGCCCATATCCGTCAGCAGCTTGAACATGTCGCGCATATTTTCCTCGTCTACGCCCGCGAACGCCTCGTCCAGCGAAATGAGCCGGGGAGCGTCGCTGCGCGCGTCGGAATACCGCGACCACGTCGCCGCAAACAGCGGGATGTACATCGCCATCGCCTTCTCGCCTCCGCTCAGCACGTTGAAACGTGCGTCGGTCAACGGACGGTAGCCGGTTTGCTCGCCTTTTTTGTATTTCAGCTCAAAGTAGAACCAATTCCGGTAATCGAGCGCACGGTACAAATGCTGCCGAAGCGACTCTTGTTCTTCCTCGGCGGACTGTTTGGCTCCCGCGATTTGCGCGCGGAAGTGTTCGATCATCGCATCGATTTCGTCTTCCCGCAGCCGGTGGGAATCGCGCTTGAGCATCTCTACGAGATCGTACACGTCCAGCTGCTGCTCGCCCGACGCCGGCTTCGGCTCCCATTCCAGCCGCAGCCTCAGGCCGCTCGAGGTATCCCGCTCTTCCATAAGCTTGTTCATCTCGCGCACCCACTGTTCAGCCCGGTGAATCCGCTGCCGAATCGCCTTGCCGACGCTGCGCAAAATAATTTCCTCATACAGTTCCCGGTCCTTCTCGCTGAGCAGAGCGCTTTGCTCCGCTTCCTGCTCCGCCAGTTCATCGAGAAGCGTCTGGGGCGGCAGCGGCCGATGCGGGTCGCGCATCGAATGGATCAAAATGCGTCCCGTCGTTTCATCGTCGGTCGTCTGCAGCACATATTCGGTCAGCATCATCCGGGCGGCCGTAAATTGCTCCAGCAGACGATTCGTAATATTTTCCGCGTTGCGTCCCGCGAACAGCGGCTCATACCGGCGGCGAATTTCCCTGGCCAGCTGGCAGGCGGCATCCCCTTCCGGAGGCTGCGCCGCAAACGGCTCCGCATCGTTGCGCTCATCACCCGGCCATTCCTCCCGCCATTCCGGCACGAGGCCCCGGCGCAGCTCGGTCCACAGTTTCACGGTCGCACGATCCAGCCCGAGCTTCCTGCCTTCCGCCTGCTCGCTCAGCAGCGCAAGCTGCGCTTCCGCCCGGGCGGCTTTGTCCTTCGCCGCATCGAGCAGCCGCTCCTGCTCCCGGTTACGCTGCACCAGCGCGGTTTGCTCGGCTCTTATCTCCTCCAGTCTTCGTGCCACATCGGCAAGGCCCAACTCTTCGATCAGCTTCCGCAGCGTTTCCGTCTGCGCCCGCTGATCCCGTCTCCGCTCGTCGAGCTCATCCATCTGCGCTTCTTCGTCTTCCAACTCGAGAGCGGTCGTTTCAAGCTCATCCCGCAGCCGCTCCCAAGCGGCACTCGCATCCCGATATTGACGCCACAAGGAATGCAGTTCCGACAACGCACCTTCGTATTCGCGAATAACGCTTGCCGCTTCGGCCAGCTCCTTCTCGCGCTTCAGCCTCGACCAACCGGCGGTCAGCTCATGGAGCTGCCTTTGCAGCTCGCGCCATTCCTCCGATTTCGCTTTGAACCGCTCCAGAGCCCGCTCCTCATGACGGAGCGCGGCCTCCAGACGATAACCGGCCTCCTGCAGCGCCCGCAGCCCATCTGTCAATTCGGTTCCATCCGGGAACCGGTCGCGCTCTTCGGCAAGCCGGCTTTCCGCTTCCCGCTGCCCGTCGATCGACAGCTGCACCTCATGCAGCTCCGCCTCCACCGCGGCGATCGCTTCGGCAAGCCGGGCGATTTCAAACATTCGTGTTCGCTTGCGCGTCTCTCTTCCGATATATTCCGCACGCACCTTCACCCGCGAACGGCCGGCCAACGGACCGAGCCGGTACGAGCCGTCCGCCGCGATGATGCCATGCCAGTCGGCGCCGTCTTGCAGAGCGCTTCCTTCGTCCCATAAAAAGCTTCTCAGCACCGCATCAACCATTTCAGCCGTCACGCCGCTTTCCTCCGGCGGATCGGCTACAAGCAGGTCGGCAAGCGTATACCCGAATTCGATTGGTTTCGGGACGATCCACGCCTCTTCGTCGCCGCTGCCGCAATCTTCGAGCCAGCCATCCGGCGAAATCCAGGCGTCCAGCAGACCGGCGCGTTCCAGCGCTTCCTCGATGCGCGCCCGCTCCTCTTCGCCAACCTGCTTCCGAAAGTCGCACAAGGCGTAGAGCGGAGCACCCGCCCGGGCTTTACCGCGCCGGAAGTTTTCCCTCGCTTCGCTGCGGGGCGGTTCCGGCTCGCGGCTCTCTTCCCAGCTGCGTTTCTCTTCTTCCAGCCTGCGCTTCTGCTCCAACAGCTCGTCCCGGCGCCGCTCGAAGCCAAGCCTCCGTTCGACAAGCGCATCGCGGCCGACTGTATAGCGCTGCAGCAGCGGCGCTCGCACAAGCTCAAGCGACGGCTGCTCCGGTCCGTAATTCCGAATCGCGCCGAACGTTTCCCTTATCGCTTCGTCGCCGAATTCGAGCTCCTTCAATCCGTCCCTCCAGACGACGATCGCATCCTTCAGCCGCTCCTTCGCTTCCTCGAGCCGCTTTTCCCGCTCGGCGCGCTCGCGTTCCGCTTCATCCCGCACCCGGCTCGCTTCGCCAAGCTCGATCTCCCGCTCCTTCACCATCGACGCAGCTTCGCGCTCCTCTGCCGCCTTGACCAGCGCCAGCTCGACCCGCTCGCGATGACGGCGGATATCCCGGCGCCATGCATCCTTCCAGGCGTCGTCTTCCGGCACATTCGGCGTCCAATAGCGATGATATACCGCATGCTCGGCAAACTCCATCTCGCCCGCCATCTGCTCCATCTCGTCCAGCGTTTCCCGCTGTATCCGCTCGGAAGCGTCTCTGCTTGAGGCCGCCTCCTCCTGCTCGCGCTGCAGTCGATCCTGCCTGATGCGGGCTTTTTGCGCCTTGTCCCGGGAACGCTCCAGCTGCCGCTCCGTATCTTCGAGCGCTTTCGCAGCCGCCTCGTATTCCCGCTGCTTGCCGATCGCCTCATGCTTCTCCAGCAGCTCCCGCTCCAAGGCGATGTCCTGCAGCCTGCGCTGTATGTCGGCACGCTCCGCCGCCGCCGCTTCCTTCTCCCGCTCCGCTTGCTCCAGCGCCGTCTCCGACGCCTTCACCCGGGCGGCCACTTCCTTGTAAGAAGCGTGGTTTTCCAGCAGCTCTCCCGCCTTCGTATAAAGAATATGCTTGTTGTAAAAATCGTACCGCTCCTGCAGCCTGACCATCTCGCCGCGATGCCTTCGGATCTCGTCCAGACGGTCGGCCATTTGGTCCATATCTTCCAGTACTTCCGACAGCGGCCGCAGTTCTTCCTCCATCAGCGGCGGCAGCGCCTGGTGCAAAATTTCGTATATCGCCGAAGGCTTGAAATCTTTTGAAAGCTTCGGGCTCCGCAGTTGGATCATAAGCTGAAGCAAATCCTGAAAAGCCTCGATATCCGCGAAGCCGAAAATTTGCTTGTTCACGAGGTCCTGATACGACTTCTGATCCTGAACGACCATGCCCCCGGAACCGATTTTCGCCTCCAGTTCCTTGCGGTCAAGCGGAATACGCACCTGGTCCTCCAGCCATCGGTTACGGTCGTACAGCCAGAAGTCCCGCCCGATGCGCCGGCCGTCCTCCAGTACAAATCCCCAGAATTGCACCTGCGAAGCGTTGCGCCGCGCTCTCAGTCCGATACCGATCGTCTTGAAAGCGCCCGTCCTTCCGTGCCGGAATTCCATCCACAGATAGCCGGTCGCATCCGTCTTGCCTTTGCCGTCGTCATCCTCGCCGAGCAAGTAGTACTCGATCCGGCGGTCGCGCGAACCGAACGGGTCGAGCCTGTGGGGACGTTTGTCGCCGTCGAGCACGAGCGGCAGGAAGCTTTGCATCGTAACCGATTTGCCCGAGCCGTTCGCTCCGCGAAGAATGAGACGGCCGTCCTCCAGCTGAAATTCTTCTTCGTCGTAATACCAAAAATTCAGAATGCCGACCCGGTTCATCTGCCATCTGTCCGGCGGCTGCGCGCCATCCGCCCGACGCATTGATGCCGTCCCGGCAACTGCCGTCCCGAGCTCCGCTGTCCGTTCCGTCGTTCCGACTGTCGTTTGCTCCATCGCCTGTCCTCTCCCCATTACGCATCAAAATCGGAATTGGCATAATCCGCATTCCACCGGCCAAGCACTGGAGACACAAGAAATGAAGCTTCGCTTTCCCATTCCCCGAGCCCCCATTCCGCCAAATGGTTCATACATAGCTCCGCCAGTTCCTGCGATGCGGATTCCCGCAGCTCTTTGCTCCAATATTCTTTATGTCTGGACTGCAGCCGGTACATGATCGTCTCCATTTCTGCTCTCGTTAGCCGGATCGTTCCGTTGTCCTCCGTGTACAGTCCGCCTCCTTCCGCCAATTGCTTGCGGATTTCGCCGGCCGCCAGCAACGCCAGGTCCGAAGCAGCCGACAGCGTCGGGAACAGCTCCCCCTCGCCCGTCAGTTCCGGATGAAAGAACAACAGCCCCTCGCGATAGCGCCTGCCGACCCAGCCGAACGTTTTCTCCAGCTGATCAATAATCGCCCGCCGCTGCCACAGCACATAATTCAAATCTTCTTCGTCCCATTGACGATCCGTAACGACCGGTTCGAGCAGCAGCCGTCGGTAGACGCGATGCCTGCGCCTCATCGACTGGCCGTCCTGCGTATCCGCGTAAGGAATCGGGTCTGTCAGTTCTTCAAGAGTCGAGCACTCGGTCAGATCGCGCGGAAAGCGCCGAAGCACATACCGGGCCAGCGGTGAGCATTCGTACAGGGCGTTGCGCTCCGCGTCCTGCGCCCAGAAGCTTTCGTCTCCGTCGACGCTGTACAGCACGCCGAGCGAGCGCAGCTTTTTGAGCGCCCGGGCCATGGAAAGACGATGATAGTAGTTGCGCCAATCCGCTTCCAATCCCGCGCCAAGCATCTGCTCGCGAACCTCTTCGACAATGTCGGAAAGCAGGAACTGATCCAGCTCTGTTTTTCCTTCCAAATACCATAATCCGTATGTGAAAAAGACATAATCCGATGTTTCGCGAAACTCCGCAAAGCCCATCCACGGAAAAGCTTTCACCGGCGTCTTGTCCAGCTTGGCCATCGACCGGGTAACGATCAGCGGGAACCCCGCCTTGTCCATTAACCAGTCCCGCAACTCCTCGTAATGATCTTTAATCGCGAAGTACAAATCGGGATCGTCTTCCTTCGTCACCCACGGACGGTTCAGCAGCGCATGCATGCACGCCCGCTTCCGTTCGGCGAGTTGCTCCGCATTACGTTCCTTTCTGACCGCTCTTCGCAATGCTCCGGAAGCCATGCTATTGATCTCCCCTTTCTTCCGCGGATGCCGCCGCTTCCAGCGCCGCCGCCGTATTCGTCAGCATGAAGTGCAGCTCGTAATCCGCCATCTCCAGCTCTCCGTCCTCGGCGTATAAAATCGTCCGTTTGTCCGTCCGCGGGTTACTCATCCTTATGCGCACGCCTTCGGGCGTCACGAACGTATACGTTTTGCCCGCCGTCATGCAACGGCCGATCCATTGGAGCAGCCGCAGACGTTCCTTGGCCGTTACGACGCCCATCTCCGATATCCGGACCCGTCCCCGCTCCAGCATCGCTTCGATCATCCGCATTTCTTCCGCCTGCCGGATCCGGTAAGCCTCCCGCTCGCGCCGCTTCCTTTCTTCGTTGTCACGCACCGGATCGGACTGCAGCCTTTCGCCGCGTTTGCGGCTGCGCGAACGCAGCATCCGCACCATTGGCCGCTCCTCCCAGGAAGACATGTCCGCCCGGTCGGAATCCCGCAAGTCTTCTCCTTGCAGATGCCGCGTCGGAAACAGGCCGAACGCAAAGGCGGCCAATCGATGCGCATCGTCCACCGAATCGAGGGAGGCGAACCAGCGCGCCAGATGCTCAAGTTCTTTTTTGCGGCTAAGCCCCGCACGCTTGCGTTCCTGAATGCGGATGGCGCTGCGGACGATGCGCGCAATCGTATCCTTGGTCGCTCTTTCCAGCAGCGTCAGCTCGCTTGGCGCGTTCCCTTCCCCGATAAACCAGCGACGGATATTCGCCCAACTGCGTTGCAGTTCTTTCATCCATTCCTCTTTGTCCGGACCTTCTTCCAGCCGCGGCTTGGCGAGCTCGCCTTCCGCCACTTTTTCCAGAAACAGATCCCGGACCGAGTCGTTAATGCGCAGCAGATTTCCTTCTATTTTATAGGCGCTGCGCTGAAGCGCCTGCACGAAATTTTGCAAATAATCGGTCAGTTTCTCCTTGAAAACGAGGAACGCTTCCGTCACCATCATCTCTTCCGCTTTTGCCGTCTGCAGGCTGGCGATGTAATCTGCTGCGTTCTCGTGCAGACTAACGAACGACCGGTACAGCACATTCCACAGCTCGAGCGCCTCTTCCGGCTGCCACCGGTCCGCATCGCGCCGGATCGCGAACAGCTTCTCGGCAATCGTGTCGAAAAGAGACGCTTCGAGCGATCCTCCATAGCCGGTCACCTTCTCCAAATTTTCCAGCAAACGCTCGATTTCGATCGAATACGGACGAAGGGAATATTGCATTTTTTCTTCAAATATTCTTCCAACGTGGATGACCGCCCGCCATCGTGGCGAGCGGTCAAGTTTTGCCATTCAACCAGTTGCTCGAGATCATGATGGCACATCTCCGGCGTATAGTCCGGCCATATGTTCCAGGCCTTCATCGTTTCGTAGACTTCTTCCGGCTTAAGCCAGTATTTCAGCCGCTTATATTCCTGATAGAAAAACGCATAATCGCGCGATACCGCGCCACATTGTCCGCATTGACATACTTCAATTCCGGAATTCCGCGCAACGCTTGCGCCGGCAGTCCCGGTCCTTGGTGCTCCATCCGTTTCCCCTCGTTTCAAGCATTTCAACGTTGCTTCTATGATAGATGGAGTTGGAGAGGAAGGCAAGTCAGTTAAGTAGTTTTGTTGCATGATTCTGGGGAACGGCTCATTTGTGCCGATTTGAAGAGTTTTGCGGTAGCGTGATATTATCCACGCTCCCGCGTAGGGAGCGACTGG